>CAIXGT010000194.1 GCA_903919105.1 uncultured Spartobacteria bacterium
CGCTCGCCCGACATGATCAACCATACCCTGGCGGGTGAGAAGATCCCGGCTCGTGAAGTGGTCTGCCGTGACCGCTGGGGAACGCCGATGCTCCCTGATGGCAAAGGAAGCTACAGCATCATTGCTCCAATCGATAAGGGTCTTATCGCCCAGAGCCTCTGGATTCCTCCTATTTCAGGCTCGCGGCCGACCCCAACTCCGCCTCCATCGGTTTCACTGCCGGTGCTGGGTGCCCCTGCTCAAACCGTTCCAAGTGCTAAGGGTGGTGCTGTCAGCGTTCCTGCAGATGCCGCCGGTATCCCTCGATAGTCCGAGGAAGTCCGTGGTGTTGAGTTCACCCCGTTTTTCCGGTCGATGAGATACCGGGGTAGCGAACAATCAAGTGTACTTAAGTACCTCTTCGATCGTCGTGATGCCATCGAAGATGCACCGAAGTCCGTCAGCTCGAAGCGTCGCCATGCCGAGTTCCATAGCCTTCTGCCTGATGACGACGCCCGGAGCTTTTTCGTTGATCATCGCACGGATAGGATCGGAGATCTTGAGTAGTTCGTAGAGACCTTTTCGCCCCTTATACCCTGTCTGGTTGCATTCTGAGCATCCTTTGCCGAAGTAGAAGGTCTTGTCGCCGATATCGTAGGGAGAGAGGCCGAGTTGGGAGAGGAGTGCCTCGTCAGGCTCATAAGCTGTCTTGCAGCGGCTACAGATACGACGCACCAGACGCTGGGCCAGCACCCCCTCGAGCGAGGCGGAAAGCATGAACGGTTCAACTCCCATGTCGATAAGACGGGAGACAACACCGGTTGAATCATTGGCATGCAAGGTGGTGAAGACCAAGTGTCCGGTGAGCGATGCTTGGATGGCGATTTGGGCTGTTTCCAGATCACGGGTTTCCCCTATCATAATACGGTCGGGATCTTGACGGAGGAAGGCCCTGAGCACCCTGGCGAAGGAGAGTCCTGACGCCTCGTTGATCGGCACCTGAAGGATCCCGTCGATCTCGTACTCCACAGGATCCTCCGCGGTGAGGAGCTTCGAATCGATGGTATTGATCTTGTTCAAGCAGGCGTAAAGCGTTGTGGTCTTTCCCGATCCGGTTGGGCCGCAGACGATGAAGATGCCATTTGGCTTCTCAATGACCTCGATGATGTACTCGTAGATATCCTGCGGCATCTGGAGTGTCTCCAGATCAAGCTTCACAGCACTCCTGTCGAGCACGCGAAGCACGACGCTTTCACCGAACTGTGTTGGGAGGCAGGAAACACGGAGGTCGACTGTCTTGTCACCAATCTGACGCTGGATGCGACCATCTTGAGGCACGCGCCGCTCCGCAATGTTTAGGTTGGCCATGACCTTGAGGCGTGAGGTGACGGGGATCGCCAGATGGCGTGGGGGTGGCTCCATCTCGTAGAGGGCTCCGTCAACGCGGTAGCGGATCTTGAACTCTTTCTCGAATGGCTCGAAATGAATGTCACTTGCTTGCGCCTGAACGGCACGGTCAAGGATCAGGTCGACATAGCGGATAATCGGCGTGGCGTTAGCCTCGGCTGCTGCTGCTGCTGCATTGAATTCCTCCTCGCCGGTTTCAAGCTCTGTAACGTCCGAGGCGGTGAGTTGCTGGAGGACATCCTCTATGGAGGTCTCCTCGGAACCATAATGTGTCGCGATGAGGTTCCTGACCTGATTGCAGGGGGCGACGACTTGGAGGATGTCTCGGTTTAGAGTGAAGCGGAGATCCTCGAGGGCCTGAGAGTCGAGAGGATTACCCAGAGCGACGGTCAGCACATTGCCGGAGGCCATCACGGGAATTACCTCGTGAAGTCGGGCTATGCCTGATGGCAGGAGATGAATAAGGGCAGGGAGGGGTTCGAAACCGGTGAGGTCAACAGCATCAACCCCCAACTCCGCAGCGATGGTCTGGGCAAAGGACTCCTCAGTGACGAAGTTCTGTTCGACTAGGATCTCCTCGATAGGGCGACCCGAATTCATGGTCTCTACCAAGAGTTCCTCTCCGGTGATCTCGTTGAGGACTCCGGCGCGCTTGAAAATGTCGATGACCTGATGCGGATTCATGGGATGCTAATGGCTTTCACCCATGGTGCTGGAAATGACCTCTTCCGGAGTGGTGAGACCGGCAAGAACCTTGCGAATGCCATCCTCGCGTAGGGTTCGCATACCCATTTCCCTGGTTCTGTGGCGGAGTTGGAGGGTGGTAGCGTTACGGTTGATCATTTGGCGAATTTCGTCGTCGGCTACAAAGATCTCAAAGATTCCCATGCGTCCACGGAAGCCCTTGCCCCTGCATTTTTCGCACCCCACGGCGCGCATGACGGTTGCCTTCGAGAGTTGAGAGGCATCGAGGTTTAGAACCCTTGCCTCGTACTCGCTCATTTCCCCGGGCACCTTGCAGTTCGCGCAGAGCTTTCTGACTAGGCGCTGGGCTATGATACCGCGCACGGCGCTGGAGACGAGGAAAGGTTGCACTCCGATGTCCACAAGACGCGCAACAGCCGCTGGGGCATCGTTGGTGTGAAGGGTAGAAAGCACAAGGTGTCCGGTCAGTGAGGCATTGATGGCGATCTCGGCGGTCTCCTTGTCTCGAATTTCACCCAGCATGACGATGTTGGGTGCCTGGCGCAGCATGGAGCGGAGCGCTGCCGCGAAGGTCATCCCAACCTCTGCATTCACCTGCACCTGGTTAATGCCCGTCATCTGATACTCGACCGGTTCCTCGACCGTGATGATCTTGCGGTCGGGGCGGTTCATGTAGTTGAGGCAACCATAGAGGGTTGTTGTTTTCCCTGACCCTGTCGGCCCCGTGACCAAGATGATTCCATCCGGCATCTGGACCAACCGTTCAAAGGTAGCCTGGTCATCGCTCATGAAACCGAGTTCGGGCAGACCGAGCATCAGTGAGGATTTATCAAGGATACGCATGACAATGCTTTCTCCATGGACGGTGGGAACGCTACTGACGCGGAGATCGATTGTCTTTTCACCCATCTTCACCTGGATACGTCCGTCTTGGGGAACGCGCTTTTCAGCGATGTTCATGGAGGCGGTCATGATCTTCAGGCGGCTGATGATCGCTCCCTGGAGTTTTTTAGGAGGGCTCTGCATCTCCTGAAGATTCCCGTCGATGCGATAGCGAATTCTTAGACGCTTCTCCATCGGCTCGATGTGAATATCGCTTGCTCTTTGGTTCTGAGCCTCAATCAAGAGGTTGGAGACCAATCGGATGATCGGGGCATCGTCGTCGCCTGTATAATCTTCCTCCACTTCAGTGACGGCCGCTTTACCGAGTTCCTCGAGACCTTGGGGATAGAGGCGGTCGAGCTTGTCATGAATCTGTGACGGGACAGCGCAGACGAATTCCACGGGTCTCTTGAGAAGGAATCCGATGCTATCGAACGCCTCGAAATCCATCGGATCGGCGATCGCGAGCACGAGCGAGCCATCATGTTCGGAGACGGGTACCGTCTTGTAACGCCGCGCTGTCTCAGCAGACAAGAGATAGATCAGTTCAGGGCTGGGGGTCACAAGGGAGAGGTCAACAAAATCCATGCCGTTCTGGGAGGCAAGCGTCCTAGCAACATCCTCGGCGCTCACCGTGCCCTCCTTGATCAGCGTTTCCACCATGTGGAGTCCACCAGTCCTGCCTGCGAGATCCTCTCCCTGTTCTTGGGAGATAAGACCCACATCCTTCAGGATCTCGATTACATATTCGTCGTTGGCGGGCATTGTTGGGGGACTGATTGAGTAAGGAGGCATATCATCTCTCCCTTTTTTTCTTTGTCAACGTGCGCCCCATGTATTGGGCCGTTGATTTTCCATGAACGCTACCCTATGTTCACTTGGATAAGTCTTATGTCACGTTACCGTACAATCCTGATTTTTGGCGCTCCCGGAAGCGGCAAAGGAACCCAAGGCAAGATCCTAGGTAAAATTCCCGGTTTTTATCACTTCGCCTGCGGCGATGTCTTTCGGTCGCTCGATCCTACCAGTGAGCTAGGTGCTCAGTTCCTTGAGTATTCAAGCAAGGGAGAGCTTGTGCCCGACGAGATGACTGTAAGGCTCTGGCATGAGTCGATCCGCAAGACTGTGGAATCCGGAAAGTTCAAACCCGAGCGCGATCACCTCATCCTGGACGGAATTCCGCGCAATGTCGCCCAAGCCGTTCTCATGGAGACTCATATCGAGGTACGCAGGGTTTTTCACCTTTCCTGTCCTGACCGGGACAAGCTGGTTGCCCGTCTCAAGAAGCGGGCGCTGCGCGATAACCGCCTGGACGACGCCAACGAGGAGGTCATCCGCAACCGCCTTAGCACCTACGACTCGGAGTCCAAGCCGATGCTGAGTCACTACTCCTCGGCGAAGCGTCATGATATTGATGCCTCGATGACACCACTGGAAGTGCTCCACAAGGTTTTGGAAGGACTACTGGAGGAAACGTCTTCAGATACATCCACAGCGGCACCCAGATAGGGAGAGTTCCATCACAGGCGCATGAGTCAGTTCGAGAACCTGCGGGCTTCCTCGCTCTACTGCAATAAGTGCGCCAAGGCGATGCCGGTGAGAGAGATGCTCTTGCTGGTGCTACCTGACAAGGAGATCTACGACTATCTCTGTACCGGGTGCTCCGCATCACTTGGCAGTCGGGAGGTGAGTGCGGGAGATCTTAGAATGTCTAAGGTTTCCAAGGCAGCGATGAAAGGCCGCCGCAGCTCAGGAATTCCGTCGTCCTTGGGGTACTAAAGATCTGACTTCCCCATACGAATGCGCGTACTTTACTCCGGCACTGGGGATATCGGGATTCCGACCCTGAACTATCTGATGGACCATCATGAATTGGTAGGCGTCCTGACTCAGCCAGACCGCCCAGCCGGTCGACACCGTGAACTCAAGGCTCCTGCGATCAAGGAGCAGTTACTTAGGCTGGCTCCCGAAATTCCATTGCTCCAACCGGAATCCCCACGACTTCCCGAGGCCATTTTCTGGGTTCGGCAACTTGTCCCAGAGGTAATGGTCACGATGGCCTACGGACGGATCCTGCCTAAGGAACTTCTTGAGACGCCATCCCTTGCCTGTCTGAATATCCATGCTTCGGTGCTTCCGCGTCATCGCGGAGCCTCCCCAATCCAGGCAGCCATTGCCTCGGGTGATCGGACAAGCGGAGTCACTATCATGCACATGGCCGAGGGACTCGACACCGGCGATGTCATTCTTGAAAAAAGCATTCCTCTCGCGCGACGCGAGACTGCCGGTTCACTCTCGGAAAAACTTGCCGATTTGGCCCCGCTCGCTTTGTCCGAGGCTCTAGAACTTCTTTCCCGTGGTAATGCTCCGCGTTTCCAGCAGGATCACGCACTTGCTACCGTCACCGGTAAAATCGGAAGGGAAGAGTCATTGCTCAACTGGAGTCAACCCGCCGTCCTGCTCGAACAAAAAATCCGCTCCCTTCAACCTAGGCCTGCTACCTTAGCGACTCTTCATGCTGCTACCGGAGAGGTGATTCTCCTCAAGGTTCATTCGGCAATCCTTGCCCGGAAGTCCTCGGGAAAGCCGGGCAGCATTCTCAGAATTGATGAACGTGGAGTGCTGGTCGCCTGTGGTGAGGGTGGACTTCTGCTTGGAACGATCCAACCCGAGGGAAAAGCACGGATGCATTCGGCTGCCTTTGCGCGCGGTCGAGCGCTGAAAACTGGCCCGTAAGGGCATGGTTGTGAGCATTTGATGGTGCCGATTTGACTTTGCCTGAAGCCTCTCCTGCGGTTTGATTTGTTTTCATGTCCGATACCTTGTCATCTTCGCCGAAATACAGCCGCATCGTCCTCAAGATCAGTGGTGAGGCATTGAAGGAGAAGGGGAGTTCTGACAGCGTCTCGCCCCAAATCGTGCAGAAAGTGGCGGCCTCCATTGCCGAGGTCAGCAAGATGGGGGTAGAGGTGGCTGTTGTCGTCGGGGGAGGGAACATCTGGCGCGGACTCGCCGCAAGCCACCGGGGGATGAATCGTGCCACGGCGGATTACATGGGGATGCTTGCCACGGTGATTAACGGGATGGCGCTGATGAGTGCCCTAGAGGATCTGGGCCATTCCACGCGCGTCCAGACAGCTATCCAGATGAATAATGTGGCGGAACCCTTCATTGTTCGCCGGGCCATCCGCCATCTGGAGAACGGCCATATCGTTATTTTTGTCGCGGGTACCGGCAATCCTTTCTTCTCGACCGACACGACCGCTGCACTCCGCGCTAACGAGATCGGTGCTGATATCATCCTCAAGGCAACCAAGGTCGACGGAATTTACGACTCCGATCCCATGAAGAACTCCGAGGCGAAGCGCTTCGATACCCTGACCTACACCGAAGCCCTGACTCGCCGCCTGGAGGTGATGGACTCGACGGCTTTTTCCCTCTGCATGGACAATGCCATGCCAATCATCGTTTTTGACATGTCTGATCCCTCGAATATCCTGCGTGCAGTACGCGGCGAAGCTATCGGAACCCTCGTGTCGGATACCACGCCCGCCCTCTAGGGAACCGCTCCCTAATTCACCCTTCACCACACCACAGACTATGAGCGCAGAAGAAGTCCTTTTTGAAGCCGAAGCCGGCATGGAGAAAGCCGGAGAATTCATGATGCATGAGTTCAATGCCATCCGCACCGGAAAGGCCTCCCCAGCCCTTGTCGAGAACATTGATGTTACAGCCTACGGTAGCAGCATGAAGCTGAAGCAACTGGCCCTCATCACCTCTCCCGAGCCCCGGTTGCTTGTGATCCAGCCCTTCGATGCCGGTACCGTCCAAGATATCGAGCGTGCCCTCCAAGAGAGCAAGATCGGTATTAATCCCGCGGTCGACGGCAAGCTTATCCGCCTGCGTATTCCCGAGCTCTCCGAGGAGCGTCGCAAGGATCTCGTGAAGACCATTAATAAGATCGCCGAAGAGACCCGTGTCCGTGTGCGCGCTTGTCGCCGTGAGGCGATGGAGGGTGCAAAAAAACTTCAGAAGGAGGGAGTCATCACTGAGGATGATCTTGAGCGCTCCGAGAAGGAGATCCAGAAACTCACTGACAAGCAGGTCGAGTCGATTGACAAGCACGTCTCCCACAAGGAAGCCGAGCTCATGACTGTCTAAGTCGTCGCGGTTTTACTTTAACAGCCGCCGATCCTTCATGAAGAGCGCCACACGTTTCAAGGGCTTCGTTCTCTTCCTGATCACATCGTTGATCTTGGGAGCGGATGGGATGAAGCTGCTCGCGAAAGATTCCTTAGTGGTCAATGCCGCACCGGGCTTTACCGGAGGTGCCTCGACTGGCCGCAAGATCACGCTTGCCTCGCTAAAAGGAAAACCTGTCGTGTTGCTCATCGCATCCTCGCCAAAGGACCGCGCTTTCCGCTCCCAGATGAAGGAGCTCAAGGGCTGCTACGAGCGTCTTGCGTCCCAAGGGATGCTTTTGTTCGCCGCCTTCACCTCGGAGGGAGGGCGCATCCCCTCGAATATACCGTTCATTCTTGTTGATGACCCTGTGGCCGTGGCATCCGTTTATGATGTGACCAAAGGATTCGCTGTTGTTGTCATTGGTCGTGACGGGAATCTGGATTGCATTAGCACGAAGCCCATGCCGGGCCGTCGCATCTTGGATCTCTCCATGAACAATGCCGAGGTCCAGATGCAACTCCGACGGTGATTAAATTTTCTATAACCCTATAACCAACATCATTCATGAAGACACTCCATCTATCGCTCATTGCCGTAGTTTCAACCCTGCTACTTATTCCTCAAGCCAAGTCCGAGACGGCTTCGGAACTCAGGCATCAGTCCGAGAAGGCACTTCACAGACTTTACCTGAACAATCCCGGTGCCCGGGCGATCAGTGAGAAGTCTATTGCGGTCCTGATTTTTCCTACGGTCTACAAGGCGGGATTCATCGGCGGGGCACAGACTGGCAACGGAGTTCTTTTCAAGGATGGTCATGTCGCTGGATACTTCAATACTTCGGCTGTCTCCTATGGACTGCAGGCTGGCATCCAGAAGTTCTCCTACGCCCTCTTCTTCATGGACGAACACTCACTGCATTACCTAAACAAGAGCGGAGGATTCGAGCTTGGCGGCGCTCCATCACTGGTTGTAGCCGATGAGGGATTCACTTCTTCCATGTCCACCACTACTATGCAGAAGGGGATTTTCGCCTTCTTCTTCGGTCAGAAGGGGCTGATGGCAGGACTGGGCGTACAGGGAACAAAGATTACCCAGTTTACTCCTAGCGAGTAGTTCGGCTGACTTGGTTTTCCCTTCTACCACGACTCATGCGCGAGCATGAGGAGGGGCGAATTTTGAAGGGCGTCCGATGGACTGATTAGAGAGGATCGGAAGCCGCGGTCCAACCGTTGCCATAGCCAATCGTTGGTCCCCAAGCGTTCCAGTCGCTGTCGTCCATGTTGACCTGGGCATCCAAGAGCTTCGCATCGATTTTCTGCTGACTTACTTTCAGCTTGCGGTAGGCCTCATATTGGGAAGCATTGCCTACTAAAAGAGTCTTGCGAGCCGTATCAGCAAAGACATATAAAGTTCCTTTCTTACCAACCAAAGGTACTACTTTTCCTGACTTTAGGGAATTGAGTTTCGCCAACTGAGCTGGACTCGTAGCTGGAATCGTCTTGAATCCCGCAGCGGCCAAGAGAGTCCTTTTTTCACTGAGATTCGAGCAGGCCACAAGTCCGGCCATACAGAGAAGTGGGATCGCTGTGTACTTCATGAACGTTGGGTCTGAGAGAGGGACTTTTAACGATTAATAGAAGCCCGGTCCCCAGAACGGCCCATTAATTCCACCCCAGCATCCCCACTCTGAGGCATCAGCATTGAGGGCGGCTGTCGACTCCTTGCTCTGCTGCATCTTGTATTGGAGATTGTACTGCTGGTAGGCGGTGTACTGCTTTTGGCTTCCAATCATGAGGGTGTTGCGGGATGCATCGGCAAAAAGAAAAGCCGTTTTTCCATCCTTGTTGACCGGGATGACCTTCAACTGGGGGAGGGTTTTGAGTTGGGCAATTTGTTGGGGTGTGGTCGGCACGACTGTGCGGAAC
>CAIXGT010000195.1 GCA_903919105.1 uncultured Spartobacteria bacterium
CGTGGGGTCGAGATTGCAGAGCCGGCCACTAGAATAGCGGAAGCAGTAGGACCTCATCGCCATGGCGTCGCGAAGGTCGGGATTGCGGTAGGCCCGGAAGGCGATACGCGCCATGTCTCGCGCCGTCGAGTGCTGGGAGGCCGGCAGTCCGTGGGGATTCACGAAATGGGAACTGGCGGCCCCACAGCGGACGGCCAAGCCATTCATATCCCCGGCAAAGCCACCAAGGCTTCCAGCATGAGAACGGGCGAGCGCGGCAGCACAATCGTTCGCGCTATGGACCAGCATGGCGCTCAGGAGCTGGCGGCGGGGATAGCTCTCACCTGCACGGATTCCGACCTTTGTCGGCTCCACCGTCGTATCCTCGCGGGCGACGCGGACAGGAGCGTCAAGAGGATCCTGTTCGGCGACAATCAGGGCCGTGACCAGCTTCTGGGTGCTGGCGACCTGACGCTGTTCGTCGGCATTCTTCTGGTAGAGCGTCCGGCCAGTGCGGGCGTCGATGAGAATCGCCGAGACGGCACGGATCGGAGGGGCATCCGCGGGCCAAAGGGATCGGGCGGCCTCAGGGGCGACCACAACAGGCTGGCTCGGAGCAGGCCTGCGCTCTGTTTGCTGGGGCTGCTGGGACTCTTCCAGGGTACATCCGGAAAGCAGCACAAACAACAGCCCCAGAGGAAGAAGGCGGGAAATTCGGCGTTGTGTCATCTCTCTTCCGTAACTGCAAAACCGGCACGGGCAAGTCAAACCATACAAATCATCTTATTCTTACTCTTCCGGACTTGACCGGAAGCCCGGCACGGACCGAACTGCTTGTTGTTTTCCTTTCATGAATTTCCCGATCCCGAAACGTTCTCTGCTGAAAGTCTCGTTCTTGATGCTGATCGCGATCGCTGCGTGTGCCGGGTCTTTCCTGCTCGATGATCCTGTCTCCAAATTGGTTCAGTCTTCCAATCACGGGCACTGGAGCCACAAGCCTGCAGCGGAGCTTCTGAGCCACTATGGAGACTGGCCCGAGCTGATGGTGCTTGGTGGTATTGGTTTTCTGGTGGCTTGGCGTCTGCGCAATGTCAGGTGGCAGCGACTGCTACTCGCAGCAATGATTGCCTCCACGCTGGCTGGCATGACGGTGAATCTCTCGCGTCTGACCACCGGCAGGACCCGCCCTAGGGCTGTTGCGGAACAGGGATGGTATGGACCGAAACAAGGTGAAAAATGGCTGATTGGCGAAGCCAATTTCAACAGCTTTCCCTCGGGACACACGGCAACTGCTTTCGGCTTTGCAGGAGTGTTCCTCTTTGCTGCTCCAGAGTGGGGATTGCTGGCAATAGTTGTGGCATCTGCGGTTGCCATCTCCCGCATCCTGCTCGGAGCCCACCACTCGTCGGATGTGATCACCGCCGCAACTGTGGCCCTTGTGATCGCCTGGTTGGTCTGGGAATTCCTCGGCCGTCGAGGCCGCGTGGATGGAGCAATCCGTTACCCTAGGATCTAGCTCACGCTGGAAAGGTCATCAGGGAGCTGAACTCGGTAGGCGCCAGACGATCGCGCCCGCCAAGACCGGTAAGCTCCAAGACAAAAAGCACTTTCAACACGCGGGCCCCTAGCTTTTCCACAAGGTGAATCGCCGCCCCGGCAGTGCCGCCGGTCGCGAGAAGATCATCGACAATGATCACGGAATCATCGGGCGTTAGGCTGTCCTCATGAATCTCGAACTCCGCCGCACCATACTCCAGCTCATAGGATTGGGAGAGGGTTCGGAAGGGGAGTTTCCCCTTCTTTCGAATCGGCACAAATCCGATCCCCAGCTTGTAGGCTAAGGCGCCGCCGAAGATGAATCCTCTGGCATCGAGGCCGATGATTTTCGAGGGTGTGCTTCCACTACACTCTGCCGCCAGCAGATCGATGGTCCGATGAAAGAGTTGCCCGCTCTCAAGAAGCGGTGAGATGTCGCGGAAGAGGATGCCCGGCTTTGGAAAATCGGGGATCGAGCGGATCGCACTTCGCAGATCATCGGCTTGCATTCTCGGTTTCCCCTAGTTCCCGAAACTGATTCCCAAGGCGCGGGCTGTCCCCACGAGCTGGCAGTCCGGAGAAACCTTTTTCAGATGATGAACAGCCTCGGCGATCGGCACGTCGAGCACCTCGTAATTCTGGTAACTCACCATGGTCCCGAAACGTTCCTCTTGCGCTAACTGGACAGCCTTAACGCCGAAGCTAATACCCAGGATGCGGTCCAGTGTCGTGGGGTCGCCACCACGCTGCAGATGGCCGAGCACGCAGACGCGGGTCTCCTTGTTGCTGCGCGCCTCGACTTCCTGGGCAAGCATTTCACCGATACCGCCGAGTCTCCACTCACCGCTCGCGGACTGCTTGCGAAACTGCTGGCCATGATAGGTACGCGCCCCTTCGGCCACTACGATCATGGTGCTCTTGAAGCCCGCTTCATCACGTTTTTGAACCACTTCGGCGACTTTCTCCAGGGAGAAGGGAATCTCCGGGATCAGGATAACATCGGCTGCCCCTGCGAGGCCTCCCCAGAGAGCGATCCATCCGGCATGACGACCCATCACCTGGACGACGATGGCACGCTTATGACTCGCCGCCGTGGTGTGCAGCCTGTCAAGCGCGTCGGTGACGCAAGCCACTGCGGAATCGAAGCCGAACGTCATCGCCGTGGCCTCGAGATCGTTGTCGATGGTCTTGGGCACGCCGATCATGGGGAAGCCGGCACGGTAGAGCTGCAGGGCCGTGCTCATCGAGCCATCTCCACCGATGGCAATGATGGCAGAGAGATCGAGCTCACGGCATGTTCTGGAGGCCTTGGCAATCACCTCCTCTGGAATCATCGAGCGCTCACCCCCTGCTATCTTGGAAGTGAAATGCCCCTTGTTGGTTGTGCCGAGGATCGTCCCACCCACCTGCATGATTCCGGTAGTGTTCTCACGATTCAGCATCATTGTATCTCCACCCTCGGCCAGCATCCCCTCGAAGCCGTCACGAAAACCGAGAACTTCCCAGCCCAGCTCAGTGGCTGCGGAATAGACTCCGCGCAAGACAGCGTTCAGGCCGGGACAGTCGCCCCCGCTGGTAAGGACGCCTATGCGCTTGGGAGACATCTGGGTTAGAGGCAGTTGGAAGACTTGGCCGGACGGCCCTTAACGGCCCAGTCATTGTAAAGTGACCAGCCGTGCTGGATAAGGCCTAGCCCTTCCTGCTCGCGATTCGTCCCACCCAGCAGCACGACGATAATGCGGCGGGGAGTCGTTAGAATGGTGTCACCCTGATGAACCACGTCGGGGGTGTGCTCGGAAGTCAGGATGATGCAGTCGCCGGCACTCGAGGTGCGGCCGGTCTTCACCCCATCAATGTGGTCGTTGCCGAGCAGCTTGTTGGTGTTAGTGATCTGAAAGGCCAGATTCGTTGCACCGCGCTGGATATGTATTTCGCGTGAGGTCTGGGAGACATAGAAAGCGAGACCCGATTTGGAATAGCCATAGCGGGTGAGCCGCGCCAGATCAGCAGCGCTGGAGTAGGGACGGGCTTGGCCCTCGGGGGCGTCCAGACCGTGGGGATTTAGGAAGAGGGTGTGACGCATCCCGAGCTGGCGGGCGAGGGCATTCATGTTGGCCACGGTGTTGCCCACAGGATCAAGGCCTGTGGGGTTCGGCAGGGTACGTCCGAGATGGTCAGCCAGCGTAACGGCCGCCACATTGTCGGAGGCCAGAAGGCAGGAATAGAGCAGATCGCGGAGCGTCAGCACATCGCCGGCCTGGAGACCGAGAGGATTGATCCCGCCGGTAGAAGTAATGGCCTGCTCGGGAACAATAGCGGTTTCATCCAGGTTCCCTTTCTTGATCTGGGACCAGTCGATGGTCACCATCGCAAGCGCCAGTTTCGTCAGGCTGGCGATAGGCAGCTTCCTGTTCTCTCCGATGCCTTCGAGGATCCGCCCGGTTTGATTATCGACGATAATCGAGCTTTCGGCGTGTAGAACACCGACCATCATGGCTATCAGGAGAATGAGTCGAAGCGCTTGCATGAAATATGGAGTGTAGCAGGTCGGAGAAATTTTCAACCTCCGATGTCATACGGCTGTCTCAGGAATTCCCTAAGTGCCACGGGTGTTGCCAAAAAGTTCAATATGAATCCTCGGTGCAAAACGGAATCCATGCTCGAGACACATCTCCGCAATCAACGGCCCTTTTTGTCGCAGGGTCTCGACATCCGTTCCTTCGGGCATGAGCAAGACACGATCCCTGGTAAAACCCTCAACCGAGCCCACCTCGTTGAGCAACTCTTCGATTTCCGGAA
>CAIXGT010000196.1 GCA_903919105.1 uncultured Spartobacteria bacterium
GGTTCCTCCGCTTACGTGAAGGCCTTGAATACCGTGGCGAATGAGAGCTATCCGCTCAATTTCACCCAGGGCAACCCGGTCATCGTCTCGGGCATCTCCGGTTCCCGTACGCTCACCTACATGCAGTAAACTTTTCCTTTTTGGAATCCAGCCGCCCTCGGAAACGAGGGCGGCTTTTTTGTGCCTATTTTCATACGGATACGACGCTCCGTATGCGCCGCTGATCCCGGGTCAAGAGCTTGCGAGACTTAAAGGCGCGCGGAGTCTTGGGGTGTCACTTCACTTGGATTTAACTTTTGCCGAAGGAGGAGCGCCCAGCCTCAGTTGTTTGAAATCATGTCGTCGCTCAGGCCGCCCTCCAGTTTGCGACGAAGCTTGATGGATTCGATCTCAGCCAGCAGCTGTCGGGTGAAAAGCTGCAGGCGGCTGTGTACGTCCAGCGTCTCCAGCAGCTTCTGCTTGATTGAGGGACTATCACAGAGATTAAAGGCGGCAATATCCACAAAGGTCTCAGGATCATCGACGGTCTTGAGGAATTCGGTAATTTCGGTCGAGCTGTCGGCTGCAAACTTGCGCTTTAAGGCGAGCAGACGGGCCAGTTCGAGCCGTAGTCGCTGATTTTCGTCCGTGGCGGCGCCGGGATCACTGGCCAAGGCCCGAATGCGGATTCGTCGATAGGGCTTGTCGGCGAGAATCTTGACTACCTCGATCCGCGCAATGCCCTGTAGGATCAGATTCGAGGTCCCGTTCTCATTTTTCTGGCAGGCGCGAATGATGCCGATGCTGGCCACGCGATGTGGCGGTTCAAACCGGTCCGGGGCTTCTGCCAGACGCGAATTCAAGCCGGCAACGGCGAAGAGACGGTCCGAAGCCAGTACATCTTTCAGCATCTGACGGTAACGCGGTTCGAAAATGTGAAGCGGCAGCAAGGCTTGGGGGAAAAACGCCACATTGGGCAGTGTCATGACTGGGACCTCCTCGGGCAGCGTAATCTCGATTTCCATGTGGCAACCGTAGGGAGTAAGTCACGGAATTCAACTGTGACATTGTCTGTCGCAACTTTCGGCGCGGTGTGTCAGCAAATGCGCCAGCCTGACTTGAATCGATGAAATTAAATAGTGAGATTATCCTCCAAATATTTTTTTAATGATTTTATAGGAAGTGCTTAGGTTGAATATGGACTTGGAGGCACATCCATTGCTTGGGAGGATGCATGAGTCGCATTCTAGGAATTGATTTAGGTACCACCAACTCTTGCATGGCAGTGATGGAGGGTGGTGAGCCCGTTGTGATCCCAAACGCCGAGGGTGCACGGACGACGCCTTCTGTCGTCGCATTTACCAAGTCCGGCGAACGTTTGGTTGGCCAGGCAGCCAAGCGCCAGGCGGTCACCAATCCAAGCAACACGGTTTTCTCCGCCAAACGCCTGATTGGTCGTAAATTTTCCGAAGTGAGCGCTGAGGCCAAGAATATGCCTTTCAAGGTTGTTGAAGGCAAAAACGGCGATGCTTACATTGAAGTGCAGTCGGGAGACAAGAAGGAGCAATTTGCACCCCAACAGATTGCGGCCTTCGTGCTCGGCAAACTGAAGGCGGATGCCGAGGCCTATCTCGGTGAAAAGGTGACGCAGGCTGTCATCACCGTCCCGGCTTACTTTAACGATTCCCAGCGTCAGGCCACGAAGGATGCCGGCAAGATCGCCGGTCTTGAGGTACTCCGCATCATCAATGAGCCGACGGCCGCCTCACTCGCCTATGGCCTCGACAAGAAAAAGGATGAAAAGATCGCCGTCTTCGACTTGGGTGGCGGCACGTTCGACGTCTCCGTGCTGGAGATTGGTGACGGTGTCTTTGAGGTGAAGGCCACGAATGGCGACACTCATCTTGGCGGCGACAATTGGGACGACGCGCTCATCGGTTGGCTGGTTGAAACTTTCAAGAAGGACAACGGCATCGACCTCCGCAAGGATCCGATGGCGCTGCAACGCCTCAAGGAAGAGGCGGAGAAGGCCAAGATTGCCCTTTCCTCGACACTATCGGTCGACATCAACCTGCCCTTTATCACGGCTGACGCATCAGGCCCGAAACACCTTAATGTGCAACTTTCCCGGGCCAAGATGGAGCAGATCTGCGATTCACTGTTCGAGCGCTGCATCCAGCCGTTTAAGAACTGCCTGAAGGACGCTGACCTGACTTCTGCGCAAATCGACGAACTGGTATTGGTCGGTGGCATGACACGGATGCCCAAGGTCGTGGATATTGCCAAGAATCTGGGCGGCAAGCCCCCCCATCAGGGCGTCAATCCCGATGAGGTCGTGGCGGTCGGTGCCGCGATCCAAGGCGGCGTGCTCAAGGGCGAGGTTCGTGATGTGCTGCTCCTTGATGTGACCCCCCTGACTCTCGGCATTGAGACGGCGGGTCAGGTCGCCACGGCGATGATCCCGCGCAATACCACAATTCCCTCGAAGAAGACCCAGACCTTCTCGACTTACAGCGACAGCCAGCCGTCGGTTGAGATCGTCGTGCTGCAGGGTGAGCGACCGATGTCGCGCGACAACAAGGTGCTCGGCACCTTCCGCCTCGACGGAATTCCGCCCGCGCCGCGCGGTGCACCGCAGATCGAGGTCACATTCGACATCGACGCCAACGGCATTCTCCACGTGTCAGCCAAGGATCTCGGCACGGGCAAGGATCAGAAAATCACCATCCAGGGTTCATCGGGCCTCTCCAAAGACGAGGTCGAAAAAATGACCAAGGAGGCCGAGCTCCACGCCGAGGAGGATCGCAAGCGCAAGGAGGCCGTGGAAACGAAAAACCAGCTCGACAGTGCGATTTACCAGCTCGAAAAGACTCTGAAGGAGATGGGTGAAAAGCTGCCGGCGGACCAGAAGACCAAGATCGAATCGGCCCTTGCCGCCGCGAAAAAGGACCTCGAGGGCAACGATCCTGACCGCATGAAGGCGGCCATGGAGAGCCTTTCGAAGGCAGGCGCCGAGCTTTATGCCGAGGCCCAGAAAGCGGCTGCGGCGCCCGGACCCGCGCCGGCAGGCGAGACTCCGCCCCCGGACGGCAAGAAGCCCGAGAAAAAGGCCGA
>CAIXGT010000197.1 GCA_903919105.1 uncultured Spartobacteria bacterium
CTTCACAAGCAGCTCCAACTCCCCGGCAGACTCCACAGAACCTTCCAGCTTTTGAGCATTCATCCTTTTGAGAAAGTTCCTATCCATGAGCTACTTACAGAAACCGACTTCAAATCTTATATGCCTCACAAAAATAACCAATTGATGCTGTTGGACTTATAACCGGACGCTTGTGATAATAAATATGAAAACCAACGAAATATTAAGACCTATATTGTTCGCATCATTGATCGCACTCTCAGTCAGTGGCTGCGCCATTTCATCTGGAGTTAAAATTTCGAAAACAAAAAATGAACCGCGGCTCAATCTACGATTCTCCAATGCGAAAGCGGCATCTATTTTCTACCAAAGCTTCTTTGCAAATGAGGACATCTCAAAGCCAACCAAAAAATGGGATGTATATATCAAAGGAGAACTTGGCGTCGAAAACCAAGATGCCGACAACGTGAGGCTAAATGATGCGTTTCGTGCAGCCGACAAAAACAAAAATGGCGTGGTGTCTGAGGAAGAGGCCATTGCATATGTGAATTCACTCATTAAAAAAAGCTAACCAAGCGATGCAGCGACCGCGCTTCGGTCGTCGCTGATCTTGATCATTAGGCGTCTTCTTCCGTAAGGCTTGGAAGATCGGATGGAGAGCACGGCGACCAAGAACCGTGCCTCTGTCTAGTGGCGCGGAGAAGTTGCCGAAGGCTAATCTGCAGAGCGGTACTGCTTTGCGTGAGCAAAGTGCCCTTCAAAAGCCGTAGCAGTCCTACGCCGACCGCAGGCCAACACAGTTATCCGCCGATATCCCAAGCCGTCCCTAATCGCGGGCTTGGCGGGGGATCACCTTTAAAGTCTGCGGCTCCATCTTGCCGATTGAATTTGCAGGTAGCACTCCCCTCCAAGACGTATTCGGATAAATAATCGTATCTCGGCCGATGACGGAGCCAGGGCTCAATACCGAGTTGCAGCCGATTTCGGCGCGGTCTCCGATAATGGCACCGAACTTTCGAAGGCCCGTCGGAATGATTCCTTCGGTGGTTTTCACGGTAACCGGCTGATGGTCGAGGCGTACATTGGAGAGGATGGCTCCAGCGCCGAGGTGTGTCTTGTGGCCGAGGATAGAGTCCCCGACGTAGTTGAAGTGCGGGATCTGAGCCTCGTCGAAGATGAGGCAGTTCTTGAACTCGCAGGAGTTGCCCAAAACGACGCCATTACCGACCACTACATTTTCGCGGATATAGGCACCGTTGCGAATCTCGCAATTCTCACCGATCCAAGCAGGCCCCTTGATCATGGCACCCTGTTCGATGATCGTGCCGGCTCCGATATAGACCGCTCCGCTGATGAAGGGCTTGCCGATCAGCTTGCCGTGGATGCCAGGCTTGAGCCGGAACTGGAGATAGGTCGAGATCTTGGCCAGCGCCTCCCAGACATGAGTGACATTCTCAAAAATGACACTGTGCTCAGTGCGGTCAAGATCGAGGAGGGAATCGGGGGTGAACATGAAGAGAAGGATGAATTATGAACGATGAATTATGAAAGTACGGAATACATGATTTCCCGCAGAGGCGCGGAGACGCAGAGAGAAATTAAGGGGTGTATTTTTTTCTTTTCTCTGCGCCTCTGCGTCTCTGCGCGAGATTATTTCAATCAGTTTTTGCTGATCCGTTGTCCGTCTTTTGTGTCTTTGACCAGCCATCCTAGCAATGCGATTTGATCCCGGATCTCGTCGCTCTTCTGCCACTCCTTCGCATCGCGCGCGACCGCACGCGCGGCGACCAGTTCTTCCACTTCTGATGGGATTGTGGTGACTGCGTCAGGTTCCAAGGCTAGAACGCCGCTCACGCGGGCGAGCCAGTTCAGTAGTCCGCGTGCTTGCGAGGGAGTGAGTTTCTCCTCATTCACTTGATCCATCCGACGGTTGCTCTCACGTAGGGTCTCGAAGAGAACGGCCAGCGCGCTGGAAATATTCAGATCATCATCCAGCGCCGTGAAGAATTCTTCGGTTGCTGGATCGGGTAATTCCGCTTCCTGTACAGATTCTGCAGCTTCAATGAGTCTCTCCCTCCAAGCATCGAGCCGTCCGAGTGCAGTGCGTGCGGCAGCCAACCCATCCATCGTGAAGTTCAGTGCTCCACGGTAGTGAACAGAGATCAGCGCATAGCGTACTTCGCGCCCGGTCCACCCCTTCTCAAGCAGATCACGTAGCGTGAAGAAGTTCCCTGCCGATTTGGCCATCTTGGAGCCCTCGACCATGAGATGCGCGCAATGCATCCAGTAGCGAACGAACGGTCCCTGCCCGTGGCCGGCACACTCGCACTGAGCAATCTCGGCCTCGTGATGGGGGAAGATGTTGTCGACACCGCCGCAGTGGATATCGATGGTCTCGCCTAGTATCCCCGTCGCCATGGCGCTGCACTCGATATGCCATCCGGGACGACCCTTCCCCCAGGGGCTTTCCCAGCCAACGGATCCATCCTCGGGCACCCAGGATTTCCAGAGAGCGAAGTCGGCGACTGCCTCCTTGTCGTATTCGTCGCTGGCAACGCGTTGGCCAGGTCGCTGGTTCTCAAGATCGACATGGGCGAGCTTTCCATACTCGGGAAAAGAGGCGATGCGGAAATAAACCGACCCATCTTCGACTTGGTATGCATGCCCCTTTTCCATCAGGGTCTCGATCATAGCGATCATGCGCGCGATCTGCTCCGGATCGGTCGCCTCGGGGTAGGCCTCGGCAGGAAGCAGGCGAAGTGTTTTGGCATCAGCAAAAAAGGCCTCCTTGAATGGACGTGTGTAATCCGCAAGCGCGATCCCTGCTGCATGGGCTCCGCGGATTGTCTTGTCGTCCACATCGGTGAGATTCATCACCCGGCGGACGATAAATCCGCGTTCCTGAAGATGGCGCTGAAGCAGATCTTCGAAAACGTAGGCCCGAAAGTTCCCGATGTGTGCGTAGGCGTAGACCGTAGGCCCGCAGGTGTAGAGCGAA
>CAIXGT010000198.1 GCA_903919105.1 uncultured Spartobacteria bacterium
CACGAACCTCGAATCCAGCGCGCTCACGGGAGAGACCTCCAGGCCCAAGGGCCGAGAGACGGCGCTTGTGGGTGAGCTCGGAGAGCGGGTTCGTCTGATCCATGAATTGGCTCAACTGGGAACGGCCGAAGAAATCACGCACGACGGCACTAAGGGACTTCGGATTGATCAGCTTCTGGGGCGTGATGTGATCGACGGAGGGATCGTAGAGAGCCATACGCTCGCGGACGAGACGCTCCGTGCGGGAGAGTCCCACGCGGCACTGGTTGGCGAGCAGTTCTCCGACCGTACGGACACGGCGGCTACCGAGGTGATCGATATCGTCGAGCATCCCGTCGCCCTTGCGGAGCTTGAGAAGATATCGCATCGACTCAACGATGTCTTCCTTGCGAAGAACGCGGTCATCGATCTTGGGATCAAGGCCGAGCTTCTGCTGGATCTTGTGACGGCCAACGCGACCGAGGTCGTAGCGCTTGGAGTCAAAGAAGAGACGCTTGAGCATGCCGCGGGCATTCTGGACTGTTGGAGGATCGCCGGGACGGAGCTTGCGGTAGATGTCCTTAAGTGCCTCTTCCTCGCTGTGGGCAGGGTCGCGCTTCAGGGACTTGACGATGGTGTCGTCATCCTTCGTGTCGATGACCTTGACCGAGCTGTGCCCGGCACGGATCAGATCACGAATGACGGCGGGGGTCAGGGGCTCGTAGGCACGAGCAATAATCGCGTCGCCCTCGCGGACGTCGGCGAGCAGAACCTTGGTGCTGATTTCCTCCTCGTCGAGTTTGTCCGATAGTTTGAGGCTTTCGATCTTATAGAAGAGAGCGGCAATCTCCTCGTCCGTAGGGAAGCCAAGTGCGCGCAGGAAGGTTGTCGCAAGGAACTTACGACGGCGCTTGCGACGGTCCAGATAGACATAGAGAAGGTCGTTCGTGTCGAACTGCACCTCGGTCCAAGAACCCCGGTCGGGAATGATCCGGAAGCCAAAGAGCAACTTTCCGTTGAGGTGAATGTCGGACTCAAAGCAGATACCGGGAGAACGGTGAAGCTGGCTGACCACGACGCGCTCAGCACCATTGACCATGAAAGTTCCGGACTTGGTCATGAGAGGGATCTCTCCCATGTAAACCTTCTCTTCCTTGGTGGACTTTTCGTCCTTGTATCGGAATGTGACGTAAAGAGGAGCGCTGTAGGTCTCACCCTCGATCTGGCACTCAAAAGGACCGGTCTTCGGCTCATCCATGTGATAGCTCACAAAATCAAGTGAGGATTTCTCCTCAAAGCCATAGATCGGGAAGAATTCACGGAAGACGGCCTGAAGGCCCACGTTCTTTCGCTTGGAGGGCTCGACGCCTGTCTGGAAAAACTCCTCGTAGGACTTGATCTGCAGTTCGATGAGGTTGGGCGGTTGGATGGCCTCGTAGAGTTTTCCGAAGTTGATTCTTTCAGACATGGTGCAGGATCTTGGGTGGCGATACGGGTTGCCTTAATGGCGGTCCTTTCTTTGCCGGCTAGCGCCGGCGGAAAAGGGAGAGTGGTAGGAATGTTGTGGACTCCGGGGAGGAACTGGAAAAACGGTAGGCAAAAGAGCCGCCAGCTTTGGGATCCCCAAAAGAAACAGGGAAATCAGCGCGGGCGGCGAAGGGATGTGATTGACTAATCGTCGTGTGACCGTGTTGCAGGGCTCGGGACAGGTGGAACTTTTCGTTGTACGCCCTTCCGGCCATCGTGTCAACCGGGAAAACCCAGTTGACAACGATGAACGGAAATAAATGGCGTGTGTAGTCGGAGACTACTTGATCTCGACCTTGGCTCCAGCGGCCTCGATCTTCTTCTTGATCTCCTCGGCCTCTTCCTTGGTGGCGCCTTCCTTGATGGCCTTGGGAGCGCTCTCGACAAGGGCCTTGGCCTCTGCGAGGCCGAGTCCTGGGACTGCGGCGCGGACCTCCTTGATGACGCCGATCTTGTTGGATCCGACATCCTTAAGGATCACGTCGAAGGCGGTCTTCTCTTCGGCTGCTGCGGCAGGCGCGCCTGCGGCACCACCACCAGCGGCGGCGACGGCTACGGGAGCGGCGGCACTCACTCCCCACTTCTCTTCGAGAGCCTTCACGAGGTCGGCGATCTGGAGGACGGTGAGGTTACTGAGCTGTTCTACGATTGCGGTGTTGTCAGACATGGTGTTGTTTGGATTTTGATGCTGTCGCGTCCCGAAGCCTCAGGACATTTGAGTCCGGCAGCCGCCGGCCCGACAGGTCATCGTGTTGTGTTTCCTTCACCCGTCGTGGCTTCGTACGCCGGGAGAAATTATTTTGGTTAAAAGTGTTTGAGATTAGGGCTGAAAGGACTGCTTCCTAGGCGGCTGGAGCCTCCGTTGGAGCGGCTTCCTCAACTGCGGGGGATTCTGCCGCTGGGACTTCTGCAGTAGCTTCGGCAACTGGAGCTACGGGAGCCTCCACAGCAGCAACTGCGGGGGTTTCCACAACTTCTGGAGCAGGGGCGGCAGGAGCTTTCTCCGCCATGGCCGCGAGGACGCGTGCCAGACTGGCGGCTGGTTCGTTGAGCGTGCGCACCAGCTTGGTGGCAGGGCTGAGCAGAAGACCGAGGAGCTGTGCCTGAAGAACTTCCTTCGGGGGAAGGTCGGCGAGAGCAATCACCTCAGCAGTCTCGAGGATGGCGTTATCGAGGATAGCAACACGGATTGTTGGCTTCTCAAACTCTGCGGCAAAGGTCTTGAGGATCTTAGCGGCGGCGCAGATGTCCTTCTCGCCGACAACAAAAGCCGTCTGACCTACCAGGTGGGCATCCAAATCAGGCAGGCCGGCGTCCTTAATGGAACGGCGGAGGAAGGTGTTCTTAATGACGGTCAGCGTGGCTCCAGCGCCAGCGAGGCGGTTGCGGAGTTCTGCAAAGTGATTCACGTTCATCCCGCCGTATTCGACGACGATGA
>CAIXGT010000199.1 GCA_903919105.1 uncultured Spartobacteria bacterium
GAGTGCGTCTTCGCTGTAACCGGTCGCTTTGATGGAGAGGCCGAGGCGCCGCTCGGTCTTGTCGATCTTGATGACGCGGGCCTCGACTTCCTGGCCGACCTTGAGGACATCCTTGACCTTCTCGACACGATCCTCGGTGATCTGAGAGATGTGGACGAGTCCGTCGATGGCTCCGGGGAGCTCAATGAAGGCGCCGAAGTTAGCGATCTTGGAGACGGTTCCCTTGACGACGTCGCCAACCTTGAACTTGCCCTCGATCTCCTTCCAGGGATCGGTCTCGAGCTGCTTGACACCGAGGCTGATGCGCTGATTGGCCTTGTCGATGTCGATGACGACTGCATCCACCTCGTCGCCCTTCTTGAGGACTTCGCTCGGGTGGTTGATCTTCTTGTTCCAGCTGAGATCGGAGACGTGCACCATGCCATCGATACCTTCCTCAAGCTCCACGAAGGCGCCGTAGGCGGTCATGTTGCGGACCTGGCCGCGAACCTGCTTGCCGATGACATAACGCTGTTCGATCTCGTCCCAAGGATTTGGCTCGAGCTGGCGGACGCCGAGGGAGATCTTCTGATCCTCCTTGTTGACTCCGAGAACCACAGCCTCGATGTCCTGACCAAGGGTGAGGACATCGGAAGGACGGGTGATGCGCTTGGTCCAGGAGAGCTCCGAGACGTGGATGAGTCCCTCGATGCCCTCTTCGATCTGAATGAAGGCGCCGTAAGGCATGAGATTGGTGACCTTGCCCTTGATCTTCTGGCCAATCGGGAAGCGCTCTTCGAGACGATCCCAAGGATTGGACTGAAGCTGCTTGAGGCCAAGGGAGATGCGCTCCTTGTCCTTGTTGATTTCCAGGACGACGACCGTGAGGCGGTCACCGGGCTTGACAGCCTCGCTCGGGTGAGTGAGACGTGCCCAGGACATGTCGGTGATGTGGAGAAGTCCGTCAATGCCATCGAGATCGAGGAAGGCCCCGAAGTCGGTGATGTTCTTGACGGTACCCTCGACCTTGTCTCCGGCGCTCATGGTGCCGAGGAACTGCTGGCGGCGCTCACTGCGCTCGGCCTCGATCAGTTCACGACGGCTGAGGACCACGTTCTTGCGATCCTCGTTGAGCTTGACGATCTTGAAGTCGTAGGTGTTGCCGACAAACTGGGTGAGATCCTTGGGAGGATTGATGTCCACCTGGGAAGCGGGGAGGAAAGCCTCGACGCCCACATTGACGATGAGACCGCCTTTGACGACTGATTTGACGCGGCCCTTGATAATGCCCTCGGCCTCGAAGAGTTTGACGATCTTCGACCAGTTCTGACGCTGGGAAGCTTTCAGTTTGGAGAGGATGACCATGCCGAGGTCGTTTTCGAGACGCTCGAGGAGTACCTCGACCTCGTCACCGACCTGGATCTCCTCGGGATTTTCGAATTCCGAAGCGGAAACGACACCCTCGGATTTGTAGCCGATGTCGATGAGGAATTCCTTGGGACGCTTCTCGAGGATGTGGCCCTTGACGATGCTGCCTTCGCGGTAGTTCTTAACCGAGGCTGCGATGAGTTGCTGAAGTTCAGCGATTGTTGTTGTCATGATGTATTGAATAACTTCTACGGAGAGATTGTTGCCAATCCGTCCTACCGCGACTCCTTTTAAGTGACGGCAGAAGAGCAGAAAATAGTAGCAATCCCTGCTTGCAGGGCAATGAATTTCTCTCACACATTAGCTCCGCCGCTTTCGATAATACCCTATCATGCCCGAACCTGTTGCTCCCATTCCGCTCCATGCCCTCACTCTGAAGGATCTGGAGGAGAGCCTAATCGCGCTGGATCAGCCCTCCTACCGTGCCAAGCAGATCATGGAATGGGCGTATGAGCGCGGAAAGCGCGTCGAGTCATGGGAGTCTATGAAGAATCTCCCTGCCCTCTTGCGCTCGGCACTTGCCGAAAAACATCCCATCCGCATTCCCGAGGTGCTGACCGTGAGTGGTTCGGAAGATACGACGCGCAAGCTCCTTCTGCGCCTCCACGACGGAGAATTAATCGAAACAGTGCTCATTCCTGCCTCGCCAGCACTCTACGGAGAGGAATCCGACCGACGTACCCTCTGCGTCTCGTCACAGGTGGGATGTGCTTATGGTTGCAAGTTCTGTGCCAGCGGTTTGGACGGCTGGAAGCGCCACCTGTCAGTCGACGAGATCGTCGCTCAAGTTTTGCTCGCGGAGAAGATATCCGGAGAGCGAATTAATAATCTGGTCTTTATGGGAATGGGGGAACCGATGGCCAATTATAAGAACTGGCTCAAGGCTGTCTTCATCCTGAATGCTTCATGGGGAGTGGGCTTGGGTGCCCGCAAGATGACCGTCTCCACCAGTGGTCTTGTTCCCCAAATCCGAGAGCTCGCGGATCAGCCCCTCCAGATCAGACTGGCCATCTCACTGCACGGGGCGAGCGATTCTGTCCGCAGCGAAATCATGCCGGTGAATCAGAAATATCCCGTCGCCGAGTTGATGGAGGCCTGTGCCTACTATAGCGAGCGCAAGAAACAGATGATCACCTTCGAGTATATCCTAATCGAGGGGGTGAACGATGATCCCGCTGAGGCGCGCCTGCTAGCCGAGAGGGCAAGGGGTCTCCGTGCCAAGATTAACCTCATTCCCTACAACACCGTCGAGGGTCTACCTTGGAAACGCCCCTCAGAGCCGGTCCAGGAAGAGTTCCTTTCTATCCTGCGCAACCGAGGGATTGCCGCTACCATTCGCCGCGAGAAGGGTCACGATATCGACGCTGCTTGCGGGCAGCTCCGCCGGCGAGTTTCGGCTGAAATTGAATCCTCTAACTCCGCGGCTTGACTTTCCTTGATGAACAGCCCGATCTCTACATCTTCAGTTAGTAGCACTGGCGCGAATCGGAGAACGATTATTATCGGCGACGTGCATGGTTGCGCCTCGGAGTTGGAAAAACTGCTCAAGGCAGCTGAGATCACCAAAGAGGATGATCTCATCACTGTAGGCGATCTGATCTGCAAGGGGCCGGATAGTCGTTCGGTCATGCAGTGGGCGATGAGCAC
>CAIXGT010000200.1 GCA_903919105.1 uncultured Spartobacteria bacterium
AAGGTCGGCGCCAAGTCGTTCCGCATCGGCGGTATGGCGAAGGGTGCGGGCATGATCTCTCCGAACATGGCGACCATGCTCTGCGTGATCACCACGGATGCGGCCGTACCGGCTGCGTTCCTGAGAAAGACCCTCGGCGAGTTGACCTCCAAGACCTTCAACTGCATCACCGTCGACGGTGACTGCAGCACCAACGACACGGTCCTGACGCTTGCCAATGGTGCGTCAAAGGTGGCGATCCGCACCACCACGGAGAAAAAAGCCTTTGCCGAGGCCCTGCAGGCGGTCTGCGCGGATCTGGCCCGGGCTATCGTGGCCGACGGGGAGGGGACCTCCCGGGTGATAGAACTCATTGTGAAAGGTGCGAAGTCAGTGGCCGACGCGCATAAGGTCGGTCGCGCTATTGCCAATTCCCAGCTTGTCAAATGCGCCTGGGCAGGAAGCGATCCGAACTGGGGTAGGATCATCGATGCAGCGGGCTATGCCGGGGCAGCTCTGGATCCCGACAAGGTGGAGATCGCCTATGACGGAATCCTCGCCGCTCAGAACGGCATGGGATGCCAGGATGCGAAGGGTGAGGCCTTACTCCGTAAGGTAGCTGCTAAAAAGGAATTCTCTGTTATCATCGACCTCCGTCTCGGCAAGGGTGAAGCTCGCCTACTCACCACGGATCTCACCGAGGAATATGTTCGGCTGAACCTCTCCGAGTTCTCACTGTAAATCTTTCATGGCTTCTCAGATCACTTCCCGTCAACGCGCAGAGACACTCGTCGAGGCGCTCCCCTACCTCCAGAAATTCCGAGGCAGCATCTTCCTGATCAAGTACGGGGGGAGTACGATGGAGGCCGAAGACCAGGTGGAGCGCTTTCTGATCGATGTGGCTTTCCTTGATGCGGTGGGCATACGGGTCGTGCTGGTTCACGGAGGAGGTAAGGCTATCAATGCACGCATGAAGGCGCAGGGACTTACTCCCGAGTTTGTCGATGGCCTTCGTGTCACCGATGCCGCCACCGTGGAGATCGTCCGCTCTGTGCTCGACGATGATGTCAATCCCGGGATCGTGAACCAGCTCGGGGCCCTCGGGGTGAAGGCTGTCGGGATTTCCGGTCGGAAGGTTTTCATCGCTAGTAAACTGCCTCCTTTCACCGGGCCTGATAACAAAGAGGTCGACTTGGGATTCGTGGGGGAGGCCGAGGAGGTCAATCCCGATGCTGTCTTAGCGGCACTTGCAGCCGGCGCTGTGCCGGTGATTTCGCCGCTCGGTGCCCTGCCCACCGGAGAGTCAATCAACATTAATGCCGATGTCTCAGCAGCGGCTCTTGCCGCTGCCTTGCCGGCCAGCAAACTGATCTTCCTGAGCGATGTTCCAGGACTGATGCTGGATCCACACGATCCTGAATCACTCGTTCACGGTCTCACTGCTGCCCAGACCGAGGAACTGATCGACCGCGGTGTGATCGCCGGGGGAATGATCCCCAAGGTGCGCTCCGCTACCAAGGCATTGGCAAACGGGCTGGGAAAGGTCCACCTACTCGGGGCGGGAGTGCCGCATGCGGTGCTCCTTGAAGCCTTCTCGGAAGAGGGTGTGGGTACGGAGATTGTTCCCTAGTGATCCCTAAACATCATTGTAGTTTGTTACCTGCGCCGGTAACACCTATCAATCATGACCCCACTGAAAAAGCACCGCTTCCTCGTCGCTATTCTGTTGCTCATATCTGCAACCCTCCGGGCCGACGTCCCGCCGACTGGAGACTCTCCCTCTCCCCGGGAGCGGATAGCTTTTAACGAGAGTTGGAGCTTCCTTAAAGGAGACCCAGCCGGGACCGGCGACGCCCTGGATTATTTCAAGACTCCCGCAGTGAAGGATGCGGTGATCGCTTCTTCCACTTCGGCAGGCCTCACCCCCGAACAGAAAAAACTCGGCACCTCGGTTTCCTTCACTCAGCCCTCCTTAGACGACAAGGGCTGGCGCAAGCTGAATCTCCCTCACGATTGGGCTATCGAGGGACCATTCGATATTTCCGCCCCGGGGAACACGGGTAAGCTCCCGTTCCCTGGAGTAGCCTGGTATCGCAAGCATTTCACCCTTCCGGTTTCGGACGCAGGGAAGAGGATCTCGCTCGAGATCGACGGTGCGATGGCCCATCCGATGGTCTGGTGCAACGGGCAGTTCGTCGGCGGATGGGCCTACGGGTACAGCTCTTTCAGCCTGGATCTCACCCCTTATCTGAAACCGGGCGCCGAGAACGTAGTCGCTGTGCGTTTGGATAATCCTGCCGCTTCCTCCCGCTGGTATCCCGGAGGAGGCATCTACCGCAATGTCTGGCTCACCAAAACTTCTCCCGTCCATGTCGCCCACTGGGGAACGAGCGTGACGACACCCGAGGTTTCTACATCGAAGGCTGCCGTCAAGATCACGACAACTGTTTTCAACGAGTCGGAAAAGTCGGTGGATGCGACGCTCTCCACCGTGATTCACCCGATCGATGCCTCAAATATTGCCTCAGGTACGGAGATCGCCCTGCCCGCTGTTACCCAATCCGTGCCCTCGGGCGGTAAAGCGGAGTTCCAGCAGCAAGGCGTGGTCACCAATCCGAGTCTCTGGGACACCCTCAACCCCAATCGCTACATGGCAGTCACCACCATGAGAGTGGATGGCAAGTCGGTCGACCGCTACGAGACACCGTTCGGCATCCGAGATATCAAGTTCAGCGCCGACAACGGCTTCCTGCTCAACAACAAGCGTGTCCAGCTGCAGGGTGTCTGCAACCATCATGATCTAGGAGCCCTAGGAACGGCCTTGAACTCGCGCGCCGCAGAGCGCCAGCTCGAAATCCTCAAGGACATGGGAGTAAATGCCCTGCGCACGAGCCACAACATGCCCTCTCCGGAACTTCTCGATCTCTGCGACAAGATGGGGATTCTTGTCATGGACGAGTCCTTCGACTGCTGGAATATCGGCAAGACAGATAGCGATTACCATAGACTTTGGAACGACTGGCATGACAAGGATCTGCGAGCGGAGGTTCGACGTGATCGCAATCATCCCTCGGTGATCATGTGGAGCCTCGGCAACGAGATTCCGGGTCAGGGCAAGAAAGAGTCGGTGCCGATCGTTGAGGAACTGGTACGGATCGCCCACGAGGAGGATGCCACACGACCTGCCAGCGCGGGTGGCAATGGTGTCTGCAACTGGAATCCTGATTTTGCCAAGTCGTATGATCTTCTGGGGGTAAATTACGATCCGGGAACCTACCTCAAAGTCCACACCAACAATCCCCTCAAGCCGATTTTTTCCAGCGAGTCCTCCTCGTGTGTGAGTTCCCGCGGTGAGTATTTCTTCCAGACCCCGGAGGGGATGGCCCCTTTCAACGAGCTCAGCCGAAAAAAAGCGGAGAAAAAGTATGCCTCGGCGGTGAAAAAGGCTCAGTCCGAGGGAAAGCCCACCCCTGCTCCTTTCACTTACAAGCCGGAGGAATTCAAGGCTGTCAGCGAGAACACCCACGAGGGTGGCATGGAGAACTTCCAGGTCAGCTCCTATGATCTCTATGCACCCGGCTGGGCGCAGATTCCCGACGATGAGTTCAAGGGACTGGATCAGGCTCCCTATACTGCCGGAGAGTTCGTCTGGACCGGCTTCGATTATCTCGGAGAACCGACACCCTTCAACTCGGACATGACCAACCTGCTCAATTTCCGAAATGACCCGGTCAAGCAGGCTGAGTATGAAAAGCAGCTCAAGGAACTCGGCAAGGTAAAGTGCCCCTCTCGCAGTTCCTACTTCGGCATCGTCGATCTCTGCGGCTTCCCCAAGGACCGCTTCTATCTCTACCAGTCGCGATGGCGCCCTGATCTTCCGATGGTGCATATCCTGCCTCATTGGAACTGGCCTGATAGGCTTGGCAAAGTCACGCCGGTCCATGTCTACACCTCGGGCGACGAGGTCGAACTCTTCCTCAATGGCAAGTCGCTCGGTCGTAAGAAAAAGGGCCCCCTTGAATACCGCGTCCGATGGGATGATGTCATCTACCAACCGGGCGAACTGAAGGCCATCGCCTACAGGGACGGAAACAAATGGGCCGAGAACTCCGTTCACACAACCGGTCTCGCCGCGAAGCTGACCCTTCAGTCCGACCGCTCCGAGATCCGAAACGACGGGACGGATCTCTCATTTGTGACGCTCGCGATCAGGGACAAGGAGGGTCTTTTGGTTCCGCGTGCGGGGAATTCGGTGACATTCGAAATTTCCGGCCCCGGTGAGATTCTTGCTACCGACAACGGCGATGCCACCGACTTGAGCACTTTCTCCAACCCGGTGAGAAAGGCCTATAACGGTCTCGCTCTTGCTATCGTGCGCGCCAAGAAGGGTGAAAGCGGTCCCATTACCGTGAAGGCTTCCTCGAAGGGCCTTACTGCCGCCGAAACTACGATCAATACAAAATAAAAGGATCCACGCTCAGAGCAGAATTTTTAAGCCCTAGAGGCTGGCTTGCCTGCTTCCGTTCTCTCCTCTGATAGGATTTTGGAAGTTTGAAGGCGGGACAAGGTGCAAGACGGAAGCCGTAGTAGTTTTCTACGACGACCGAGTTGCAACGCTGTTCCGGACAGACAACCCAAACTCTCCCTTAGACGTCCAGGTTACGGACGTTCAGAGCATTATCTTCGATAAAGATCCTGCGTGGCTCAACCACGTCGCCCATCAGAATGTCGAACATGCGACCGGCCTCGAGGGCATTATCGTCGTTCAGTTCGACCTTGAGGAAGCGGCGGCGCTCGGGGTTCATAGCAGTCTCGTAGAGCTCCTTGGCGTTCATTTCACCAAGACCCTTGAATCGTTTGACCTGAACGCCTCGGCGGCCGACTTCCTTCACCATTTCGATGATGCGGGGAATCGCAAAGATCTCATGGGTGGTCTCTCCGTCGATGAGGTGGAAGAGCGGTGTCTTGCTGTCAGCGTAGTGCTCGATCTTGAAGCCTTTCTTATTAAGTTCTCCCATGAGCTTCTCGATGCTCTTGGACTGATGGATCTCGACGAGACGGGCGCGTCGGCGGCGGGGGTTCTTGTCAGCCTTGGCGACCTTTTCTACGACGGCTCCGGTGCCACTCTCGCCGTTCTCCCCTTCAGAAGGCTCGGCATCGAAGAGGTTCAGATCGATGTTCTTGGCGGTGAAGTCGCGGAGATCCGTCTCGTTGTGGAAATACTCGACGGTCTCCTCGTTGCCGGAGCGAATAACGACCAGATAGGAGGGTAGGACTCCCTCGGGCGAGCGGGCGTGGAGGTAGGCCTCGAAATCCCCACCAAGACGGCGGACTGCATCACTCGATTTCTCAAGCCTGTCGAGAAGCTCCAAGATCTCCTTGAATGGGGCAGCGGCGATCTCCTTCTTGTCGGGAAGGGAGACGAGTTTCAGTTCCTCGGCTCCGAGGGAGATCAGGATGCGGTTGAGCTGAACGTCGTCGTCGACATACTCTTCGCGCTTCTTCCTCTTGATCTGGTAAAGAGGTGGCTGGGCGATGAAGATGTGCCCGCGGCGAATGAGCTGCGGCATCTGGTTGTAGAAGAAGGTGAGAAGGAGGGTCCTGATATGCGATCCGTCGACATCGGCATCGGTCATGATAACGATGCGTCCGTAGCGGAGCTTCTCGATGTTGAAGGCACCTTCCTGGTCGCCGTCCCCAATGCCTGTGCCGATTGCCGTGATCATGGTCTGGATCTCGGTGTTCTGGAGAACCTTGTCGAGGCGGGCCTTCTGCACGTTGATAAGCTTGCCTCGGATCGGCAGGATAGCCTGGAAGCGGCGGTCGCGTCCCTGCTTGGCGGAGCCACCTGCGGAGTCACCCTCGACGATATAGAGTTCGGTAAGAGCGGGGTCACGCTCGGAACAGTCGGCCAGTTTACCGGGGAGTCCTCCGCCGGTGAGGGCGCTCTTACGGACGGTCTCACGGGCCTTGCGGGCCGCCTCGCGGGCACGGGCTGCGGTGAGGGCCTTTTCGATGACTTTCTTGGCGACCGGTGGATTCTGATCGAAGTGATCCATGAGCCCCTCGTAGATCGAGGAGTTCACTACGCCCTCAACCTCGGTATTGACCAGCTTGACCTTGGTCTGGGACTCGAAGCGCGGGTTGGGAAGCTTGACGCTCAGGACTGCGGTGAGTCCCTCGCGGACATCGTCACCGGAGAGAGCGGGATCCTTCTCCTTAAGGATATTGTTGGCCTTGGCGTACTGGTTGATAGCACGGGTGAGGGCGGTCCTCATGCCGGTCAAGTGTGTCCCGCCGTCGGGATTCGGGATGGAGTTTGCGAAGCAAAGGATCTGGTCGGTGTAGGAGTCGTTATACTGGAGGACTGCGTCCACGAAGATTTCCTCGCGCTGGCGGGAGATGACGATCGGCTTCGGATGAAGAACTGTGCGGGTCTCACCAAGCTGGCGTACGAACTCCTGGATGCCGTGCTTGTAGAGGAAGGTTTCGTGGCGGGGGCGATGCTCCTCGTCGTCGCGCTCGTCGGTGAGGACTATCTCGATGCCGGGATTCAGGAAGGCCAACTCGCGGAGGCGGCCGGCGAGGCGCTCGAACTTGAAGGTGACGGTGATCGTGAAGATCTCGGGATCGGGCAGGAAGGTGACGAAGGTGCCGGTCTGCTTCTTGTTCTTCAGCTCACTCAGGACAGTGAGAGGCTGGGTGGTCTTACCCTGGGCGAAGGCCATGAAGTGGACCTTTCCCTCGCGCATGACCTCGACCTTGAACCAGGTTGAGAGGGCATTGACGCACTTCGCACCGACGCCGTGGAGACCTCCCGAGTACTTGTAGGCTCCCTGGCCGAATTTGCCGCCGGCGTGGAGATTGGTCATGACGAGTTCGAGGGTCGGGATCTTGAACTTGGGATGGATCTCCACCGGAATGCCTCGGCCATTGTCACGAATGGAGACCGAGCCGTCGGAGTGAATAGAGACCTCGACACGAGTGCAATAGCCGGCCAGATGCTCGTCGATGGAGTTATCAAGAACCTCGAAGACGCAGTGGTGGAGTCCGCGCTCATCGGGATCTCCGATGTACATGCCGGGGCGCTTACGGACGGCCTCGAGTCCCTCCAGCTTGTCGATCTGTGCGGCTCCGTATTCTTCACCACCTGCGGTGTCCTGCTTCTCCGGAATGTCGGAGTCGTCGAGGGGGATGATCGGTTCTGCGGGTTCTTTTTTAGCCATGGAAGAGTGTCGGAATGCCCGGGAAAAGGGCGGATTTGTGATTCCCAGAAGGGTAGGGACGCGAGAGGGGGTGGGCAACGCTTTTTTGGGCGTTTTCAGCCTAAAGCGCAGGATATGGGTATTGCTCTAGTAATCCGACACTACATCTTGGGGGAGGAAAATTGATGAATCTGGAACTCAAGAACTCAGGAAGGAGAGAAACGGTATGCAATGCCGGCGATGTCAGAAACTGATTGTATGTAGTAACAGATCTCAAGGGATCAGTTGCCTCGGTCCCCCGATCTTTCTCCGTGTGCCTCTGTGTATTTTTCATGAGTTCATGAGTTCCAGATTAAAAAGTGCAGTCTCTTTACCAGCTTTTCAAAGCCATGGGTGAGGAGCAGATTAAAGGCATGAAGGAATATGATTTTGTGGTGATTGGGGGTGGGAGTGGCGGTTACGCAGCCGCAAGAACCGCAGCGTCACTCGGGCTTTCCACGGTGGTGATCGAAGGGGGCGATGAAGTAGGTGGGCTCTGCATCCTAAGGGGGTGCATGCCGAGCAAGACCCTTATCGAGTCAGCCAATCGTTATCGCACCCTGCGTCATGCCCAGGAGTTCGGCCTGAGTGCCGAGAAGATCGGATTTGATGCGGAGGAGATCATCGCACGTAAGAGACGTCTGATCGCCCAGTTTGCCGACTACAGGAAAGAGCAACTCGAAAGTGGGCGTTTTGATTTCATCCGCGGGCATGCAGAATTCTTAGATCCTCATGTTCTTAAGGTGGATCTGCATGAGGGAGGGGAAAGGATCATCAAACTGAAAAGCGGATGCATCGCCACGGGCTCCGTCATCAATCGACCGCAGATTCCCGGAATCGACCGCTGTCTTATCAGTGATGATCTGCTGGAGATGATAAAGATCCCTGCATCGGCAGTCGTGCTCGGGGGCGGACCGGTGGCGCTCGAGATGGCACACTACCTGGAGTCGCTTGGCACCAAGGTAACGATCCTGCAACGCAACACGCAGCTCCTGACAGGAAGTGACCGGGATGTGGCTGATGCCTTGGCCGAGGCTTTTCGCAAGAGAGGTATGGAGGTGCTCTGTGGCACACGCCTACTCCGGATCGATCAATCGGGCGCTGATCTCGTTGTTCATTTTGAATATAGGGACGGAGAACAGCAGGTGAAAGCCGATCTCGTGTTGAACGCGCTGGGGCGCCGTCCAAATCTCGCCGGCCTAGATCTTGAGAAGGCTGGTGTGGCGCTTGAGGGGCCTGCTATCTGCACCGATCTTGAGCAGCGCTCCACCGCGCGTCATCTCTTTGCCGCAGGTGACTGCTGTGGCCCTTATGAGGTGGTCCACATTGCCATCACGCAGGGGGAGACGGCCGCCAAGAACGCTGCCGTGCTCCTGAAGGGCGGATCACCCGTGGTGATGGATTACCGTCTGAAACTCTTTGCCGCCTTCACGGAGCCCCAGATGGCCTCATGTGGAATGACGGAACATGAGGCCAGGGAGTCAGGGCACTCGGTGGTAACAGCCAGTTATCCCTTCGCAGATCATGGCAAATCAAT
>CAIXGT010000201.1 GCA_903919105.1 uncultured Spartobacteria bacterium
AAGTATGAAATGGACAAGGAGAGCGGGATGTTGTGCCTGGATCGTGTTCTCTATTCAGCCGTCTATTACCCGGCGAATTATGGCTTCATCCCCCAGACTCTGGCCGATGACGGCGATCCGCTAGATATCCTCGTCCTTGGTGGTGGTCCCGTGTACCCCCTCACCTTGGTGAAGGCCCGCGCCATCGGTATCATGATTATGAAGGACCAAGATGAACTGGATCACAAGGTGATCGCTGTTCCTGTGGGTGACCCCGAGTACCACAACTGCAAAGATGTGCATGATCTTCCGCCGCACCGGCTTGCCGTGCTGAAGCGTTTCTTCGAGGATTACAAGATCCTTGAGAAGAAGACGGTCGTTGTGGATGACATCCTCCCCGCAAAAGAAGCTCTTCCCGTCATTGCCGAGTCCATTGCCACCTATGCGAAGTGGAGATCGGGTGAGCAGGTGATTCTCAATCAGCAGTAATCATCTTTAAAACTTTAAAAAGCTGCCTTTCCTACTCGGGAAGGCAGCTTTTTTGTGGCTATTGAACCACGCCGAAGGGAATCGGTATGGAGAACAAAGCGCACGAGCGTGTCAGTAGCTCTAGCTATGGCAAGCCAACAGCAAAGCAGTTATCGGCCCGAAGGGGCGGGCGCCTACCGGTCGCACTCGCCAAAGACCATGTCGATTGATCCCAGGATCGTGACGACATCGCCGACCATATGGCCGGGAAGCAGCTTCGAGACGATGCTCAGATTGACAAAGGATGGGGCACGGATGTGCAGGCGGTTGGGAACGCCTCCACCCAGGCTGTGAATATAGAATCCGAGTTCTCCCTTAGGGTTCTCACAGCTGGAGTAGACCTCGCCGGCTGGGGCATCGATTCCCTCCGTGGTGATGATGAAGTGATGGATAAGCTGCTCCATTTCCTTGAGGACCTCTTCCTTGGGAGGAAGGGTGCTCTTGCCGTCGACCACATTGACGGGGCCCTCGGGAATGGTATCGATCGCCTGACGCAGAATACTCAAGCTCTGGCGCATCTCCTCGATGCGGACGAGGTAGCGGTCGTAACAATCGCCGACAGTGCCGATGGGAATGTCGAAGTCATACTTCTCGTAGTCGAGATAGGGATGGGCTTTGCGGACGTCGTAGTCGACACCGGAACCGCGGAGCATAGGGCCCGTTAGACCGTAGGCGATGGCATCCTCCTTGGAAATGATGCCGACATTGCGTGTGCGGTCGATGAAGATAGGGTTGCGTGTCAGGAGATTGGAAATCTCATTGAGGGCGATCGGGAAGGAATCAAGAAATTCCCTCAGAAGCGCCGGGAACTTCTCGGGCAGATCGCGCACCTGACCACCGACGCGGGTATAGCTCGTGGTGAATCGGGCGCCCGTGAGGAGCTCGCAGAGATTATAGATCTTTTCCCGCTCGGTGAAGGTGTAGAGGAAGACGGTGATCGCCCCGATATCCATGGAGCTGGCACCAAGGCCGAGCAGATGGGCGGAGATGCGGGCAAGCTCGCAGCAGATGACGCGGATGGCCTTCCCGCGCGGAGGGAGTTCCCAGCCCATGAGTTTCTCAACCGCCAAGGCGTAGGCGACGTTGTTGGCGAGAGGGGCGAGATAATCAAGCCGATCCGTGTAAGGAACGAACTGGTTGTACTGCATGTTCTCGGCGATCTTCTCGTCGCCGCGGTGCAGGTAGCCAACCTCAGGCGTCGCTTTGGTGATCAGCTCGCCGTCGAGGTCAAGGACGATGCGGAACACTCCATGCGTGGAGGGGTGTGAGGGACCGAAGTTCAGTGACATCGTTTCCCCCAGCAGTTCACTGGCTGGGAGATGAGCTCCATGCTCCTGGATGGCTTGTTGGGTTCGACCCAGTGCGTCTGGTGCTTCGTAGATGGTACTCGTGCTCACGAAATTGGATTAAAGACGATGCAAGGACTGCTTTCCAGCTCTCTTTGGGTGATTTTGGCGACTAGGGAGATTATTTTGATCTTTTGGTGGAGATCGTAGATCGAGGGATTGAGGAAAGGGAGGGGGATTTCATGAAGTTGGCGATGGAATCCCAGGTTTGAGCGTATTTCGCGCCGATCGGCACGATGTGGCCTGCCTGCTCAATGAGAAGAACTCTGGCATCAGTGATCTGCGAGGCCATTCTGAGCTGAGCGGAATAAGGGGAACAGCTGTCGTGCTCTCCGACAAGCAGGAGAGTGGGGGCTCGTATGGAATCCTTCGCGATTAACGGGATATCCTTGAGTTGGGCATTGTCGTTGAGAATCCCAGGTTCACGTGGCGAGAGGGGGGTGATGCTCCGGGCCAGTTCGCTGAGGAAGGATCGCTGGTCTGGGGAGACCATGGCCTCGGAGGCGAGAGCGTCACATCCACTAGGTTTTAGTGATGATCCGACCTTCATCATTTCGGCAAAGACCTGCGAGGGGTTGATCTTAAGATGGAGCATCAGGAGCCAGCACCCGAAGTCCCCGGTGAGATCATGGAAGAGCTGGTACCCGATTGATGCGATCGCAGGCCCATTAAGGCTCTCGGCTATGGGGGATAGCAAGACCAGGGAGCCCACCTTCTCTGGATGACGAACCGCCAACTGAAGGGCGCAAGGTGAACCCTCCGAGACCCCAAGCACAGCACAACTCCGTACATTGAGCCCTTGCAGGAGTGCGTCAATGGCATCCGCCTGATCCTCCGCACTCAGACCCGTCATCAAGGGGGTGCGAAGGTAACCGGGCCGGGAGATTGAAATGATGCGGAAGCCATGCCTGGCAAGTTCCTTCCCATAGACCAACCCCTGATCATAGCCACCCGGAGATCCATGGATCACGAGGGCTACTGGGCCACCACCCCGATCGGCAAACTCCATCACCCCTTGGGGCAGGAGCATCAGGCCACTGCCTGCTTCGAGATCGACTAGACGCGTCTTCCTCCAGTGGGAGAAGAATCCTGCAGCGCCCAGCAGCAGAAAGGAGATCAAGACCCATGTGATGATCAGCCTAAAGCCGGATTTTTTCCTCCGACGGTGACGGGAATGCATGGCTGCTAGGGCCTGGATGGGAGGGAGTCTCGAGAAGTAGGGGCACCTGGATTTGAACCAGGGACCAACCAGTTATGAGCCGGCTGCTCTAACCGCTGAGCTATACCCCCCTGTGAAAGTGAAAGATTAAAAAGATTGGAAAGAGAATCTGCAATCTATCCCCGATCATTGTCGCAGGTCATCCTCAAAATACTCCGTTCAAGAATCCGGAGGATTTGAATCAGGGTGTCGTGGAATGGTCTTTCACCTCCGGGGGAGTAACGCAGTGGATTGTGACATGACTGATTTTTCCGCCACGCCAGATAGTCACGGGGACTCTCTCTCCGGCCGTCAGATAGAATGAGGCTTCAAGCAATGTGTCCGGCTGCGTGATACGCCTGGTGCCAAGTACTAGAATCATGTCTCCGGATTGCAATCCGGCAGCTTCGGCAGGACTGCCCGGTTCCACAGAAGCAATCCGAGTGCTGGAGCTTCCCTCCGGAACGGCGGCTTCCTCCACGACAGCACCGACCCATCCTTGTTTAAGCTGCCCGAAGCGGAGAAGATCCATATGGAGTTTTTCTAATGCTCCTGAAGGCAGGATTCGGCAATCGCCGACCTGTGAGTTGCCGGCTAGGACCATTCCGATCAGGTGTTCGTCGAGATCAAAGACGGGGGATCCAGCCTCACCCTCCGTGAGAGGGATTTTGGCCATGTGTTGAGGCACGCGGAAGAAGCAGTCCCCCTCGTGGCTTTTGGTTCCTGTGATCATGCCGAGCGAGATGGATGGATATCCCTCCCTAGGACACCCGATTGCGATGGCTGGGGTGAAGGGTTGCGGCGTGGGGTTGGCACGGGGAGAAAGGAAGTTTTCGCCGGAGTGAGGCATCTCCGCGATCAGTTTAATAAAAGCGGCTCCGCTTCCCTCATCGATGGCGAGGATTTTGCAGGGATATTCCTTTCCACCCTTCTCGATCACGATGGAGTCTGATCCCTTGACCAGATCGGCCACCGTGCAGATCGTGCCGGTCGGACCGACGAAGAAACCAGTTCCATTGAGTTCGCCGCGGGCATCAGAGCCGCGCACTCTGACGACTGCACCTGTGCGTTGGATGCTTGCGCTGCTGATCGCCGAGGCTGCTTTGGATGAGAGAGAAGGCGTTCCGCTTGACGTCCCTTTTAACTCTCCCGTTGCGCCGGGTATGGAGGCGATGGCGGACGATGCGGAGAGGGAAAACGTGAGAAGGAACAGGGGCAACATCAGCATCAGAAGCCTCTTCACGGGCGCTGACGCCAAGGTCCTATCTGAGGCCCGATCAGAAACTGAGCGGCGATTCATGGTTCGCCGGTCGGGCTTTCAAGAGGTAAGAGGGAGGGAAGAGCGTGGAACCGCTCTGGGGTTGGCTGGAGGTGGGAGTCTCGACCCTTAGCGAGACGGGCTGCATATTCTGAACGTTCTGAATTGTCACCGGCACTTGGGAATAGGGTAGGGTCGGGGTGTAGGAAACAGAATAGGCGCGGGGGGTCTCCTGATGTGGTGTTTCCCGGATGATGGCAATGCTGGCGATCACCGCGACCGCAGCCGCACCGGCAAAGGCCATAGCTGGTACCCTCAATTCGGAAAACAGGCCAGATAGTCGCTCCAGAAGGAGGGTGGAGAGGGAGGGATTGAGAAGTTCGGCTCGTTGCCGTCTGTGAAACTCGCGCAGAAAATCCTCATAGTACCCCTCGGGTGGCTGTTCGTAGCGCTTGAGCTTGATGACTTTGTGCATTGGTTCGTGACTCATACAGTATTCTTTAGGGTCAGTGATTCGTTCCTAGCTCCTCTTAAACTCATGCAGGGAGTTTTGCAACTGGCGGTGGGCGTAGAAGAGCCGGGAACGGACTGTTCCCTCTGAGATTTTGAGAATTTTGGCGATTTCTGCATGGGGTACTCCTTGGATATCGAACATTGTCACGACGATTCTATGGTCATGAGACAGCTTTTGCATGGCCGCGTTCAATTTTTTTTGCAGTTCATGAATCGAAACCTCCTTCGTCGGGTCTCCATTGCTTGTTGCTGCGATGAAGTCCGGGTCGTTTTCGATGTTGTTGTCGGGATCGTTCAGACTGGGATGCTGTCGACGATTGCGCTTCTTAAGGAAGTTGATCGTCATGTTGACCGCGATTGAGTGCATCCAGGTGTAGAAGCTTGAGTTGCCCCGGAAGTTCGCCATCGAGCGGTAGGCCTTTGAAAAAATATCCTGCAGCAGGTCGTTCGTGTCCTCGTGGTTGGAGGTCATGTGATAGACGAGTCCGTAGAGCCGGGGCGTGTACTTGACGATCAGTTCGTCGAACGCTCCCGGGTCACCTCCCTGGGTGCGCGCGACCAATTCCTTGTCGTTGTTGATGGGAGTATCCAAGTCGGCGGTCATGGGAGCACTCTTCACTTAACAGGAGTGGGGAAATCGGGGAAACGCTTTCCTAGGAAATTTTGGATCTTCAGTGGTTCCTTGGGGGTCTTCCCGTTTTTTTTTCTCTTTACCGTGTTTCCTCTTTGAACCCGACATAAATTTTCCCTATATCACTTACTTCATGACCAGTTCGGCAACCCCATCGAAAGCGGCGAAAAAATCCTGTTGTTGCTGTCTTCCTCTTTTTTTGAGTCCAATCGGTCGCAAGTGGATCGTGGCCATCACCGGTATTGTTCTCGTCCTCTTTGTGATCGGGCATCTCTTGGGCAATCTCTCGATCTTCGTCGGACCGGATGCAATGAATTCCTACGCCGCCTTCCTCAAGAGCACCGGTGAGATTCTTTGGGTCGTCCGCATCGTCCTACTAGCCTGCGTGGTGCTTCATATCTGGTTCACGATCGCCTTGTGGCGTGAGAATCTCGCCGCACGCCCTCAGAAGTATGCAGTGAAGAATGACCTCGGCACGACGGTCTATGCACGCCTGATGCGGATCTCTGGTCTCACTGTTCTTGCCTTCGTTCTCTACCATCTGGCTCAGTTCACCTGGGAGGCCTTTAATCCGGAATATAAGACCTGGGTTGATGATCAAGGACGTCACGATGTCTACCGCATGGTGGTGACCGCCTTTTCATGCCCCTTTGTGAGTGGTTTCTATATCCTTGCAGTGGGATTGCTCGGGATGCATCTGAGTCACGGAATCGCCAGCCTCTTTCAGACATTGGGGATCACGACCGAGAAACTGCGTCCGGTTTTTGAAAAAGGAGGTCTCATCATAGCCTGGATCATTTTCCTCGGGTTTGCCTCCATCCCTACGGCCGTTATGTTCGGTCTGGTGAAGTTGCCTGCCAGCCTCCCAACCTGCCCCTTGTGTCACTAACTGAGCCCCTTACTCCACGACCATGATTCTTGATGCCAAAATACCCGAAGGTCCGATTGAGAAGAAATGGACCTCGTTCAAGAACAACGCAAAGCTGATCAGCCCTGCTAACAAACGGAAATTTAAGGTTATTGTCGTCGGCACAGGACTCGCCGGTTCCTCCGCATCCGCTACACTCGCGGAGCTTGGCTATCAGGTGGAGACCTTCTGCTTTCATGATAGTGCCCGTCGCGCGCACTCCATTGCGGCCCAGGGAGGCATCAATGCTGCCAAGAACTATCAGAACGACGGAGACAGCGTCTGGCGCCTCTTCTACGACACGATCAAGGGTGGTGATTTCCGTGCCCGCGAGGCCAATGTCTACCGCCTTGCCGAGGTAAGCGGCAACATCATCGACGAGTGCGTATCCCAAGGCGTTCCCTTTGCCCGCGAATACGGTGGGGAGCTTACGAACCGCTCCTTCGGTGGTGCCCAGGTTTCCAGAACATTCTATGCGAAAGGGCAAACTGGACAGCAGCTTCTTCTCGGCGCCTACTCCGCGTTGAGCGCGCAGATCGGTCTCGGCCGCGTCACGATGCATGAGAGCTCCGAGATGCTTGATCTCGTCCTTGTCGATGGCCATGCGAAGGGCATTGTCACCCGGGACCTCATAACCGGCGAAATCAAGACCCATGCCGCCGACACCGTTCTTCTCTGCACCGGTGGATACAGCAATGTCTACTACCTCTCAACGAATGCACGCGGGTCGAATGTCACCGCCACCTGGCGCGCCTACAAGCGCGGTGCCGCCTTCGCTAATCCTTGCTACACGCAGATCCACCCGACATGCATCCCGGTAGCTGGAGATTACCAGTCGAAGTTGACCCTGATGTCCGAGTCGCTCCGCAACGACGGTCGGGTTTGGGTTCCGAAGCAAAAGGGTGACACCCGTCTTCCCCAAGATATCCCCGAGGAAGAGCGCGATTACTACCTCGAGAGGAAGTACCCCAGTTACGGCAACCTTGCCCCTCGCGACATTGCTTCCCGTAGCGCCAAGGAAGTCTGCGACGAGGGACGCGGTGTCGGTCCCGGAGGACTCGGTGTCTATCTCGACTTCTCCGCCTCTATTGATCGTCTCGGTGAAAAGACCATCCGCGAGCGCTACGGCAACCTCTTCGAGATGTATCATAATATCACCGGCGAGAGCGCCTACGAGCGTCCGATGCGCATTTATCCCGCTGTTCACTACACCATGGGCGGACTCTGGGTGGACTATAATCTCATGAGCACCATCCCTGGCCTCCATGTGCTGGGAGAGGCGAACTTCTCCGATCATGGAGCCAACCGACTCGGTGCCTCGGCCCTCATGCAGGGGCTTTCCGACGGCTACTTCGTCATCCCGAATACTCTCGGCGAGTATCTCTCCACCCAGTTTGGCAAGAAAGTCTCCACCGACATGCCTGAGTTTAAGAAAACCGAGACAGAGGCGCGTGCCCACGTGGAAAAGCTTCTTGCCGTCAAGGGCAACGTGCCGGTTGACGAGTTCCACCGCCAGCTTGGACTCATCATCTGGGACGAGTGCGGCATGGCCCGCAGCGAGGCCGGTCTGAAGAAGGCAATCGCCGATATTCGTGCCTTGCGTGAGCGTTTCTGGAAAGAAGTCGCCATTCCCGGCACGGGTGCTGAGCTCAATCAGTCGCTCGAGCGTGCTGGGCGTGTTGCCGACTTTCTGGAGTTCGGCGAGCTTATGTGCATCGATGCCCTGACCCGCGAGGAGTCTTGCGGCGGTCACTTCCGTATCGAGCACCAGACTCCCGAAGGCGAAGCGCTTCGCCATGACGACAAATTCGCCGAGGTCTACGCCTGGATGTTCCAAGGTCAGAACAACGATCCGGAACTTGTCAGGGAGCCGCTTCACTACGAGGCCGTCCATCTCGCTACCCGCAGCTACAAGTAATCGCCGATACTCCTAAAGACTTACGATCATGAGCACCATGAATTTTCATCTCAGACTCTGGAAGCAGAAGTCTGCCACGGATAAGGGCGAATTCATCAAAATTCACGCTACAGAAATCCCTTCGGAATGCTCCTTCCTCGAGATGCTCGATATCGTCAACAACCGTCTCACTAGGGAGGGTAAGGAGCCGGTTTCCTTTGCCAGCGATTGTCGCGAGGGAATTTGCGGAACATGTCACATGGTCATCAACGGAGTTCCCCAGGGACCCGGTCGCGGAGCCGCCTGTCAGGTCTACATGCGCAAGTTCGAGAATGGGCAGACCATCACCGTCGAACCCTTCCGCGTGGGTGCCTTCCCGATCGTGAAGGATCTCGTGGTGAACCGGAGTGCTTACGACCGCATCATTCGCTCCGGCGGATTCATCAGTGAGCATACTGGCGGCGCTCCCGATGCCTCGACCTCATTGATTCCAAAGCCCGTGGCCG
>CAIXGT010000202.1 GCA_903919105.1 uncultured Spartobacteria bacterium
GAAAAACGCACAATTCAGTTCTTGCTGTTTCGTATATGATCCATCCGGTTTCCGTTGCTTGTGCGAAACCGGACCTGCGCTGTCAAAGATCGATACCAGTGGCTGCGGAAGAGGTGAGGCAACCCTGCCACTTCCGTTTGTTAACGGAAGCTACTGCGGGGCCGTCAGCACCACCTCGTATTTGTTCAAATACTCGAGGCAGACTGGCGAAGAACATTCCCGTTCGAGTGAACAAAGTCACCGTCGGGATTGAAAACATTATACGAGTTCATCCCAGAGTCAACGACTTCTTTCAGTTTTTTAAAAAAAGATTTGAGAGCTCTATGTTCGACTCTTCCAAGCAATCCCTCCGACAAAATAGAGCGGCCGCAAATCCAGCATTCATGAGCCTCAGCGTCTGTGTGACGCTGTATCCTTTGCGACTCCTAGCCGCAGATCCCCATCCTATCTTGCTCTAGCCCGTTCGATGAACTGCGAATTATTTCTTCTCCTTACGGGAGTCGAGGAACTGCGCAATCACCTCGAAAGCCACCGGTAGCATCGAAATGAAAATGATGCCGATCACCACAGCTTCAAAATGCTTTTGCACCCAGGGCATCTGGCCGAAGAAAAGTCCTGCCGACATCATGAGCAGCACCCAGAGAATGCTGCCGACGACGGTATAGAGCACGAACTTGCGACGATCCATCGAGGCCATGCCGGCCACAAAGGGAGCGAGCGTGCGGAAGATCGGCAGAAAGCGGGCCATGATAACGGCCTTCACCCCGTGCTTCTCGAAGAAGAGATGAGTGCGGTCGAGGTACTCCTTTTTCAACACCAGCGCATTCTCCTTGAAGATGCTTCCACCTAGCTTCGATCCAATCGCGAAGTTCAAAAGATTACCAAGGATCGCTGCCACTATTAAGAGCCCCATGGCCACGGGCCACTGCAGGCCCGCTTCAGGATGAGAAGCGGCGTAAGCCCCGATAGCAAATAGCAGCGCATCCCCGGGAAGGAATGGGGTGATCACGAGCCCAGTCTCGCAGAAGACGATGGCAAAGAGGATCGCGTAGACCCAGACCCCATAGGCGTGGACGATGTTTTCGAGGCTCTTATCGAGGTGGATGAAGTTTGCTTGGAACCAGTGAATAAAATCCATTGCGCTTATGAAGCAGGATTCATACGCCTCGGCAAGCAAAGGGATGCCGCTCCGCGGATCACGACCGACCGCACATCACGCCGAGAGATGTGGACTCGGGCTGCGTCGGGCGACTGTTTCATTTTCCAAAGGGTCGGCAGCGCGAGGTCGTACGGGAGAGCTGTGCCCATGAGGAGCCGTCCCGGACGAAGGCCAGTGAGATATTTTTCACCGGATCGCAACCAAGCCTCGGCCAGTTCAAACAGCTCGGCGAGATCGCCCTCCTCCACATAGTTACGCCCCAAAGCACGATCCTCCGCGCGGTCACGGAGGATATTCAGCAACTGGAGCCCCTTCCCATAGTCGCACCCCAGGCGCTTCATTTCCTCTTCCGATCGAAGCAGCGTGCAGGGGGAGTGTTTCGCGATCAGAGCCGTCCAGCACTCGCCTACACTCCCTGCTACCAGGAAACAATAGCGCGCCAACTCCTCACGTTTGAGCGGCTCGTCGGAAGGAAACCGCCTGAGATCAAAAAGCTGCCCTTCCAGGATCAATCGCCAAAGCTTAAGCAACTCATCCCGATCGGCACTTCTTTCAAGCTGGCTGATCAGAAGCGGAACCGCGGCAAGAAGTTTTGCCTGCGACTCATCCAGCTCCCCAGGCATCATCAAGGGCGACCATAACGCGGGATAGCCTCCCGCCAGAGCCGACTCCAACTCTTCCAACAGAGCAATCCTCCGCTCTCGGCTAATCTTGCCCGCATCGGCAATCGTATCCGAGGCGCGCGCCAGCAAATAGGCGACCCCGAGCGGTTCGCGCAGGGAACGGGGTAGAATAGCCAGTGTCAGCGCAAAGGTGCGTGCGTGCGCGCGAAGGAGATAACGAATCTCCTTAGGGAAGCGCTGATTAAATCGCATAGAGGCCGTTGCGGGAAGCCGTAGCGGATGCGAAGCAACGACCGGGCAAGCCATGGGCCGCACAAGCCAGCCGTCCCAATAGATGTTATGGCGCGCATCCCCATGCGGGCTGTAAGCGCGAAGCCAACACAGCCTCCGGCTCTATTATCTCCGCAACCCCTTGGGCTGAGACCATTTGGCCGTTTTGCCTCGTCGTCTCCCGACGACCTCGTCCTTCGGACTGCTTCGCAGGCTTCATCGTCTCTCCCGTGACTCGATGTTCCTGCGTTGCTTGCTTGGGCAAGACCGCAAGGGTATTGATTCGCTCGCTCCCTCTCGGCTCACCCTGACGGGTCCCGCTTACGCGGGATCTACCCGTAGCGCTCCCACGCTCCGTGTTGCCTTGAATCAAGTCCCTGGGAAGGGACGCGAAGAAGCATGCCGCGGGCATGATCCTAAAGGGACGGCACTGCCTTGCGGGCGCAAGGTGACGTTCAAAAACGATCAAATGCTCTTCAGCGGCCATCATGGGATTTATTCAGCGCTTCCCTAGCTTCCATAATCAGAGACGGGCAGCGGGAAGCGGTAAGGATGCTGCTTCGGGAGTGACGGGCGCCCCGGAAGGATTGCCACCCCTGCTTCCGAGTCCCACCCGCTTCAGCAGGATCATCTTCGCTTCGTTGTTGCCAAGCCCCTTCGCGGCCGCTTCCGCCACATGATCGCCGTCCTCCGAGGCCTTTGGCATCCGCGAAACCGTCCGCTGTTCGTCCAAGAGACGGAGAGCCGTGGCATCAATAGCCACGGGGTCCTTGGAGGCAAGCAGCATGCCGTAGGCAACACAGTTTCCGGGGCTTGGATAGGGTCCACCGGCATATTGCAGGACGATTCCGTCCATCATTGTCAGGATCACTTTCTTCCCGATCCGCTCGTCCGAGTACGCATCAGCCAACGCGGAATCGCCATAGCCGTCTCCCTTACTGAAGCGCCTCCAGTTATCGAGAATCCCTGCCGTCATCCCAGCCAAGGCACCATGCACTCCGGTAAAGTAGCTGTCGCAGAGGGACGGTATGTTGATCACCTTGTCCACATCACGGGAGAGAATGATGGGCAGATGACTCTCCTCACTGAGTTGCGCCTTGGGCCCCAGGATGTCGGCCAGAGAGTTTCGTGACTCCTTGAAGGAAAGGTCGCCGTAAACGAGCTGTCCGATTGCGGATGTTGTGACGATTGCCCTGTGGTCATACCCCTCACCTTTCTCGATCCAACGCAGGTTCAGGCCAGGCACTTTGTCATAGCCTGCCTGCACGAGATCCTCGCGGCGCCGATCCCAGACAATGATATCGCTAGCCTTGATGCCGGCAGCAACTAATCCCTCCACGACGGCCTGAGCCACTGCAGGATGAGTTCCGCCGATAGCGCCCGGCTGAGAGGAGACCTTGATGCCGACCTTTTCGCCAGGCTTGATAAGGGAGCGCCAAGCGGCATCGGGTGTGTTCTTTCCTGTCACCGCGCAGATCAGTCCCGCCACCATCCGAGAAACAAGAGGCTGGCGTGGCGTCATCGAGGGACCCATGACCTGCGAGTCGAGAGCAAACCAAACAACCGACTTCTCCGAGGCCGTGTCGGGACGGGGAGAGGGAAGCTCCGCCATCGCCTCCTGTAACAAAGCGACAAGGAGAACAATTGCCGACAGATATAGGTGCCTCACGAAGGCTCCTCCGGATTTTCACGTTGGATCACAGGCTGAGCACCCTCCTGACGATAATAATCCTGACCGATCACCACCTTCGGACGACCATTGGCTAGACGCCACTTGTTCGTATCTCGCAGCGAATAGACACAGCCGCAGTATTGCTGAGCGTAGAATTCCTCCCGTTTCGAGATCTCGACCATCCGTTCAGCGCCTCCACCCTTCCGCCAATTATGGGTCCAGTAGCTCATTCCGGGCCACCGAGCGGCGGCGCGCTCACCCGCCCCGTTGATTTGGTTCATGTCCTTCCAACGGGAGATCCCAAGACAGCTCGTTATAACCTGGAACCCCTTCTCAAAAGCATGGAGAGCCGTTCGTTCGAACCTCATGTCGAAGCAGGCCGTACAGCGCTCCCCGCGCTCGGGTGCCCACTCCAACCCCTTCACCCTCGCAAACCAATTGTCCGTGTCATAATCAGCATCGGTGAAGGGAATACCATACTCCTCAGCGAAGCGGATATTCTCCACCTTACGCAGGTCATACTCCTCGCGCGGATGGATGTTTGGATTGTAGAAAAAGATCTCCAACTCCAGCCCCGAAGCCACCATCGCCTCGATCACCTCGCCGGAACAGGGTGCACAGCAGGAGTGCAGCATCACGCGCTTCTCCCCACCGGGAGGCTGGAGTTCGGGACGTTGGAAGGAAGCAGCACTCATCGTCGAATTACTTGTACATGATCATCCGGGCATCGATCCCGGTGAAGTTCTGGTAGGAATAGCCCGCGTAGCCGGGATACACGACAGGCACGACACCACCCCCATAATATCCGCCGCCCCACCCTCCGCAGCGACCTCCATACCCGCCTCCATATCCAATGTATCCTCCGACCGGAACATATCCCACAGTGGGTGGGACCACATAACTGTAAGGAACCGTCCAGTTCTGA
>CAIXGT010000203.1 GCA_903919105.1 uncultured Spartobacteria bacterium
CCTCTGCGACTGGAAATTTGTCGATGCCGCAAGCGTTCCAGACGGCCCTTGGAAATACTTCGGGGACAACAACACCTTCATGCTCATTCGTAAGGGAGTGAATCTTTACGAGCATGATCGCAACAATGCGAAGCGTTCCCCCACCACCACGTACACTACTCGCCCCAGTGTTAACTCCGTCCCGCTCTCAGGAACTTCTGCGGGAGTTCGGGTCAGCCCTCCCTTTGCCTCGCAGTAGGCAGAAAGATCAAACTAGTTCTCCCGCAGAAGGGCAGAGGCGCGGAGATGATGAAACAGATTCTGAGGAGGTAATGATCTTAACTTTTTTCCTCTTAAAATCCGTTAGCTGATTGTCGAAAGCTTAGAATATAAAACCTCTGCGTCTAAGCGCTTCAGCGCGATACACATCAATAGGTTTCGTTATTTCATGGATTAGCCCTCTTTCTCCAAAAGGAGAGGAGTACGAATGCGACCTCGCATCCGACGAATGTCGCCACCAAGGGGAATCCCCCCGTGCCGAATCCATAACTGTGGAGGCCGGCTCCTAGTACGAAATTCACCCCATACCAGGCCATCAGGACACTCATGAAGGCGATGACCGAGCCTACCGCGAGGCCGAAGCCTCCCCAGAGTCCGCTGATCCTGCCGTGGAGTAGGAAGAGATAGCCTAGCAGTGCCGTGAGGGCCCAGGTTTCCTTTGGATCCCAGTCCCAGAAGCGTCCCCAGGAATAGTTGGCCCAGACGCCACCTAGGATCGTGCCTGTCGTCAGCAGAAGCACTCCGACCTGAAGTGTCTTGTAGAGATAGGTGTAGAGAATGGCTGTCGGCTTCCTTCCTGCGATGACCTGCGCCAGAGCTACATGGGCCACGCCTAGTGATAGGGCGAATGCGGCATAGCTCAGGGTGATTGAGAGAACATGGGTGGAGAGCCAGAAATTATCTCTCAGTACCGGGGTGAGGGGATGGATCGAGTGATCGAGGATCACCGGTTGGCTGTCTGCCAGGATCAGCGAGGCGACGGCCACAGGAACCGCTCCTAGCAGAAATGATCCGGCCCTGTAGATCGTTTCGAAGATCAGAGCAAAGAGGATCGTCCCGAAGGCGACCCATATCACCGACTCGTACATGTTGGTGACAGGAGGTCGCCCGGCAATCAGCACCCTAGAGAGCAATCCTGCTGCCTGAAGCAGGAAGCCGCTTCCTGCGAGTACCCAGGCGAGTTGATAGCCACGAGGTTCCCAGCTGTTGCGAGAGAGTAAGAGGACGATGCCGGCCGCTGCGTAGAGGATCCAGGCCCAGCGGAAGGGATGGGCTTTCTGATAGGCGACCTCCAGTGAGATCTTCCAATCTGAAGGTAGACCTCCGACCTGTTTTTGCAGGGCCAGAAGCGATATGGCGGCTTGATCAAAACGGCTTGGATCGTGTTGAGTCCAGGAAGAGCGCATTGAGTTCACGGAATCGATGATCTCTTTCCCCTCGGTGGGGTCGAGTTGTGCGGAGGTCAGCCAGTCGCTTCCTGAAAGAGGCATGATGATTTTGAAATCATCTCCCTTCAGCAGACTCTCGAAGAGGCCCATCCTCATCCCGACATCCGAAGCCTCCTTCTGGAGCCCGACGAGTTTGGCTCGTGGATCCCGTCGCCGGGTCTCGGCGGCTGCCGTGATTTCCTTGGCCAGAGCCTCGTTGGAAGTGAGTTCATTCCAGCTGTAGAGCTTCCGAGCGGGATCAAGGCCGAGGTGCTTCCTAAGCGGTAGGTTCGAGACCAGGATCAGCTGCTTTGCTTTCCAAGGGTTCTCAGGACTCATCCAGAGTCCGGTGATCAGTGTCATGGCATCCTGCTTCTGCCCGTCTAGGTTGAGTGCAGTTTTCCCCGAGAGGGATCGGAGGGTCTCCTCAGTGAAGACAAGATAGGGTTTTTTTCTGCCTCCCTCTTGAATCACGAGCGACTCAAGACTTTTAGGAGAGACCTGGGCGAGCGCGGATGTGATCGGCGTCAGGTTCAGTGAGAGCAGCGCTGCAAGCAGCGGGATCAGGGATGAAGGTTTCATTCTCTCGGACGGATATAGAACATGGTGGCGATGCCGAAGCAGATGGCAAGCGAACCTATCCATTTCGGCAGCCAACCAGGGTCATAGAGCACCTGAAGTGTTGTCTCCTTGAGGTCATGGGGATTCCACTCGGCCTGCGAGAACTTGTAGTTGAAGCCTGTCATATTAGCCAGCAGGCCTCCGGGATAGGAGGCGGGATGATTCATTCGGATGAGTCCCTCTTTCTCGGTGTCAGTCTTGGTGTTCTTGAAGCGGACAACGGCCCGAAAGTCCGAAGGGGTCTCCGTACCCTCGTCGCGCGGAACCTGAAAATCAACAAGAGCGATCGAGAAAGGGATCGGTCTGAGCTCGAGACCATAGCCGATGCGGACCATCTCTTTACCGAGCACAAGAGGTACCACCTCTCCTGAGGCAACCCAAAGGGGAGTTGATTTCTCTCCCGCCTGATTTGAGAGGAAGGCACGGAAGCCAGGAACCCCGCTCTCGGCACCCGACTCGTCCGGAGCGGGAGTTGTCACCACGGCACTGTTCTTGGCGATCTGGCTCACATGCAGGCGCCAGTCGGCCCATCCGAGAGGGAGAAGGTCCTCTTCATGAAGATTCCCTGATGAGGTGACCGAGGCTCCGCGACCGAGTCGGTACTCCAGAGACTTTCCGTCACTACTGGGAATCAGATCGAGCCACGGCTTTTTTTCCTCGGGGTTGTGAGGTGGGAGGGCCGCGGCATTGGAGGCTAGAGCAAGCGCCGCCCGTCCGAAGAAATCATAAGTCCCCGGTGAGCCCTCACCGGTGCTAAGCCCCACATGGAGCGTCTGCTTCATCATACCACTGGAGAAATCCAGCAGAACACCCCTCCCACCAGCTTTCCCTGAGGCAGATGCCAGATGTGGCTGTGGGCTGAGATGTTCGGAGGCCGCCTCAATGCCAATTCGGAGTGCGGTGCCTGGTACAGGGAGATACTTCGGTGAGACAACCGAGGTGTGTAGGAAGCGCGTATCGAGCGGCATCAGGTAGAGATAGCTGTCTGAGGGACTCTCCACCTGGATGCAACTCCGGTCGGTGACGATCTTGCGCTGGGGCTGACCATCGGTCCGGAGGGTCACATTCCCCTCGAACCCGAGTTTCGAGCCGATGACCGCGCCGATCATTAGGAGAATTATGCCATAATGGGTGATGATGAACCCCGTATGCTTCTTCTGCCAGGGCCAGCGGGTGAGCGTCACGGCGAAGAGATTGATGCAGAGCACCCCGAGCCAGGCGATGAACCAGGGAGCCTTGTAGATCCAGGCTCGAGCCACGGCTGCATCGAAGTGGGCCTCCGTGAAGGTCGCCGTAGCGATAGCGACGGAGATCGTCGCGAGAAGAACCAGTGCCAGCTTCAGCGATCCGAGCAGATGGATCAGTCTCCAGAGAAGGGATCGTCTCTGACGCTCCGCGATCATGGCCGCCCGTGAAAGGGGGCGCTTGGTGGGATTGCCATCAGCAGACATCCCAAACAGTTTAGGGATTACCAAGGGTGCTGACAACCCGGCGCCGTTGAATTTTTAATATGGAACTCAGGATCTCAGGAAAAGCAGAAGAAAATGGGATTATTTTTTAAATACACTAAAGGATAGCCATTGATCTAAACGCGTTGTCCTTAATCCCTTTCTGAGTTCCTGAGTTTCATATTTATCCCTCTGGATCTTTTTCATTCCTCATTTTCCTATTTCCCTTTCACAATCCCCTCATGGACCAGCAGCTCCAGATCCTTATCAACCGGGAATGGACCTCCCCATGTGGCGATCGCCTGTTTTCCTTTATTGCCGATTACAGTGCATGGGCTCCGTGGCTTCTCCTTCTTTTGGTCCTGGCCTTGGTCTTAGGCAACTTCCGTTTTCGTGTCGCAATTCTGGCTGCGGGTCTTGCTGTGGGACTAAGCGATGGAGTTGAAGTTAATCTCCTGAAACACGCGGTTGGTCGTCCCCGACCGAGCCAGGTGGAGCCTGGTGTGCGCGTGGTCAAGTTGGGGAGTGCTCCTGCTAAATTGCCAAGGATTTTTGGCCTGTTCGCTGATCCTGCGGTGAATTTCCCCCAGGGAAATACGCTTCCGGAAATCCCGGGAATGCTGATAGAGGACAGCTCCGTGGAGGGACGCTCCTTTCCCTCCGGTCATGCGGCCAACAACATGGCGGTGGCAACTGTCCTTATACTCTTCTTCGGATGGCGTGGGGCCATTTATCTCCCCATCGCCCTGCTCATCGCCTACTCGCGTATCTACACTGGCTCCCATTGGCCGCTTGATGTTTTGTCTGGGATGATTCTTGGCATCATCGGAGGTTGGCTGGCCACGAAGAGTCTCGATTTGCTCTGGAGGAAATTTGCTAGGAAGATTGTACCGCGACTTGCCGAGAAGTATCCCGCCCTAATTCCTCGGAAGTCATGAAGGGCAAGAACAGCAAGGTGGCGAAGGTGACTGTTGCCCAGACCATGATGCTCTGGACCGCCGTCCTTGCGCTGACCGTGCTGCGTATTGCGGTTGCCACAAGCGGTTCCTTCACAGAGAGTGAGGCCTTTCTCTCTGTCTGTGCCGCTCATCCGGCTGGCAGCTATATCGAGGGACCTGCGGGCGTCCCTCTGCTTTTTACCTTGTACAAGTTGCTCGGCGGCTCCGGACTCTTTTGTTTGAGATGCATCGGGCCTCTTGCTGTCTTGATCCTCTCTTGGTGTGTCTGGTGGATCGGTAGGCGGATTGCTCCTCATCGCCCTGCTTTAGCCCTCTGGTCAGTGTTGGGTCTCAATCTCCTGCCGTCATTGAATCTGGCTTCTCTTGTCATGAATGGAGCCGTGGTGATGGCGACGATGATCCTGCTCGCGATTGTCGCCGGATGGCGTGTCGTTGCTCCAAGTTCCAAAAGCTCCAAGGAAGTGGCTCCATGGGTTCTCTTCGGTGTGGCTCTGGCTGTGGGAACCCAGTTCTGGCAGATGATTGGCCTTCTTTTTCCCATTGCGATCGTTTTTGTCTTCGTGAATTGCGGCGCAAAGGCCCTTCCATGGCGTGGCATTATCCCATCTTTGTTTCTGCTGATCCTGGGATGGATTCCCTCACTGGCATGGAATTCTCACTATGATTGGGTTCAGTTTAGCAGTGTGGCCCATGGATTTGATTTCATTCAGATAGGAACGATTGCTCTCTCGCTAAGTTTGATCGTGACCGCTGGTGCCATGGTAACACCTTTGCTGGTGAGGTTGGCCTATGTGGGAAGGCTCTGGAGAGTCATAATGATTTCACTCGCCAGTATCGCTTCACTGGCTAGCACCATGTTACTGGTAGCTCCCCAACTAATACCTCCTGGATTGCCCTCGCCGATCGGTGTCTCTGGCCTAAGTGAACTTTCGGTTGAGGTTCTCTCCCTGCGCAAGGAGCGTCCGGATCCTAAGGGTGAATTCCCGTTCCTGATCGCTTCTACTCCGGGATTGGCTGCACTACTCGGAAGCAGGGTTGCTGTGGAATATCCGGAGCGTCCGTGTAGCCCTTCTGTTTTCGTTACCGAGTCGCCGAGTCTCAATAGCTCTTTCGCTCTCTGGCCCTCCTATCCCGATGCTGTCGCAGCCGGAGCGAAGGACAATCTCTACACCGAGGAGAAATCGTTCAGCGCCTTCCTGGGTCGCAATGCCCTCTACATCACTACGGAATCGAAAGAAGAACTGCCCCAGACTATCACCAATGCCTTCAACGCAGTGGCTCTACTGAAAGAAGTGCCCATCTCGGTCAATGGAAGGCAGCAGATGATCCGAATCTATCAATGTGAGGGGTATAGGACTCTCTCTTTATAAAGGTGGGGGGTTACAGCCTCATTGGAATAAGGGGCTGAATTTCGGCTAGTGTTTATTTAAAATCTCAGTCCCTACCAGATCAGCTTGAAGCCGTGTTTTGTATAGGCCTTGATTTCGGGATCCTTTGAGAGAAGCGTTGCCCCTGACTGGATGGCCTGCCAGACGAGCATCCGGTCGAAAGGATCCTTGTGACCGAGCTTCGGAAGGCGGTGGTATGCCGAGGCATGCTGGCATTCCAATGGAAGCAGTGTAAATCCTGCTTCTTCAGCAGCCTCGGGGAGCTCCTCCGGTGAGACACCCTCTAAGATGAGCTTTCCAAGGGAGTGTTTGAGTGAGAGTTCCCAAAAGGTGATTGCGCTCACGAAGACCTCATTACCGGGAGTGGATAAGGCGGCGTGTGCCTTCTTGCCGAGCTTCTCCGGAGCCATGACGGCCCAGAGAAAGGCATGGGAATCCAAGAGAAGTTTCACGACGCGAGTAGTTCCTCTTCGCTAATCTTGAAGTTGGGCTTAGTGCGGAAAGCCGCCTTCTTTTTGAGCGATCCGAGGGTTACGCCGCCATGATGGAGCACGAGTTTCGGTGGGGCGAGGATGGCAACGAGTTGTCCATTCCTGCCGAAGGAAACGCCCACTGGCTTCCCGTGGCGCACCTCCTCGAGAGCCTCCGAAAAATGTGCTTTAAATTCACCGACCGCGAGCATTTTCATAAAGGAAGGCTCGCATAACTTGACAAGTTGTCAAGTTGCGCCAATGGCCTTTAGCCTAAAGCGCTAAAAGCCTAGGCGACGGAACTCAGCCTGATGGTGATCCGCTTAATCTTATCCTCGATCTTCTGACTCTCGGTCATCAGCTCCGCGTGGTCGCGGTAGGCGTTGTGGACGAGTCGGCGGTCGTAGGAATTGAGGGGCTCGGTCTCGACTGGGCGTCCATGAATCTTGACAGCGTCGGCGAGCTTTTGGATCCGCTGGAGGAAAGCTGCATCGCGCATGGAGCGATGGTGCTCGACATCCACAATGACGCGAGGTGCCTCGTTGTTCTGCGAGAGGAGGATCCGATTCACCAGAAACTGAAGGCTCTCAAGCGTCTCATCCCGGCGACCAATAAGGCGCTGCGGTTCGTTGGTCCTGATCTGGAGGATCAGGTGTCCCTCCCGAAGCTCTTCCTCGATTTCCACGAAGAATCCGAGTTGACCGAGAATTGTCTCCAAGACTTCTTTGGGTGTCTGGTTCATCGGCCGAGAGTTTAAGAGAGTTGTGACGTTTTAGCGTTTCTTACTAGTGAAGTTGGAACCACCCGCCCCCCCCTTTTTTGGCTTCGTGGAAACCACCTTTTCCAGGGTCGGGAGCGGCTGATTCTTGGTCCAGTACAACTGGGCTATGGAGAAAATATTCTGTGTTGTCCAGTAGAGAGCGAGTCCTGAGGCGTAATTGTAACAAAAGGTCAGGAAGATAATCGGCATGAAATACATCATCCGCTGCTGGGTGGCGTCGCCGCTCTTCGGAGAGATGGCCATCTGCCAGACCATGGTGCCGGCCATGATGATCGGAAGAAGATTGATCGGGAAACCCATGATGTGGGTCAGCGTGTCGGGCTGGGAGAGATCGTGGATCCAGAGGAAGTGGCTGTTGCGAAGCTCAATGGCGCTGCCTAGCATCGAGTAGAAACCGAAGAAGATCGGGATCTGGACAAGCATCGGGAGACAGCCGCCGAAGGGATTTACCCCGTACTGCTTGTAGAGCTTCATCAGCTCCTCGTTCATCTTGGTCGGATCGTCTTTATACTTCTCGCGCAGTTCGGTCATCTTCGGAGAGAGGAGCTGCATCCGCTTCATGGAGGATGTGGCCTTGTTCTGCAGAGGCCAGAGGGCCGACTTGATGAGGATCGTCAGGATAATGATCGCGGCGGCGAAGCTGTGCGTGAACTTATTGATCGAGTTCATGGACCAGAGCAGGAATTCGGAGACCAGATGGAAGATCCCGAAGTTCATGATCTTCTGCTGCTCGCCGCCGATCTTGCTCAGGCCGTAGAAATCTTTAGGTCCCGCATAGATGGAGTAATGACGGGTGATCGTCTCGCCCGGAGCGAGAGCGATGGGGCCGGTTCCCAGACCGCCGGTGATGCCGTAGATTGGCTGTCCGTTTGGGGTCTCGGTGGCATTCTGGGCCTGGAAGCGCCTTGCCCAGACACCGCTGCCGGCCTGATCCTTGGCCGCAGAGACGATCGTGCAGAAGTACTGGCTGGTCACGGCCGCCCACTGGATGCCGGAGTCCTGCTGAGTGTAGAGGGGGCGGGCGGGCCGGGTCTCGATGCCGACAAGCGGGATCTTCCCCGCCTCGAACCAGTTGACGTCGATGGAGGTCATCTTCCCGTCGCGAAGCCAGTCGAAGCAGGTATAGGTCGGGAGATCCTTAATATGGATCGGGGCCTCGCCTCCGGCCGCCACGAAGTAACCGGGCAGCGTGATCGGGGTTGTGCCGCTGTTCTTGAACGAGAGATCGAGTCCGATCTGGTATTCCTCGGGAGCGCCGACGGTCTGAGGCAGTGTGAAGGACTTCGTGACGGAGAGTCCGCCGGGCGCCGCCAGGGTGAATCGGGTGATCGCCTGCTTCTTGTCTGTCTCCATCGAGAAGCCCCCGATCGGAGTACCGTTCGAGTCGCAGAGGGCACCGATCGGGAGACCGGAGTCCTTGTTCAGGAAGAGGCTGTGCTCGTTTGCTCCGAGATGCAGGAAAAGAGTGACGGCCTCGATGCCTCCCGTATTGGCGGCGAAGAGATACTCGGCTCGGCTGGTATCCAGGGTCTCGCGTTTAGCGGAGAACTCGGGAATCTGAGGGGTAGCCCCGGCGACGGCCGGGAGTAGTACCGCTGTAGGTGTGACCGCTGGTGCGATGGGCTGGGTTACAGGTTCAGAGGCCTTGGCGACTTGGGATTTTAGCTTTGCCTCGCGTTGCAGGGTCGCCTGCTGGGCGATATAGGGAGCGTAGGTCTTGGAATAATAAAACTGCCATCCGACAAGTCCGGCGACGGAGAGAGCGATGGCGATCCAGGTAGTGCGGTCGAACATAAGTGTGAAAAAGTGGAAGGCTAAAGGTTAAAGGCTAGAACTGATGATTTTTGGGAATGATGGGAGTGACTTCAGGCTTCAGGTCTCAAGTTTCATCCCTGGCTCCCGGGCACGGGATCGAAGCCACTTTCTCCCCAGGGGTGACATTTGGAAAGGCGTCGCAAGGCCAGCAGTGAGCCTTGGAGAGATCCGCGGGTATTCAAGGCCTCGAGGGCATAGGCTGAGCAACTCGGGTGAAAACGGCATCCACATCCGCTGTCACCGCATAGTGCACGGAGCAACGGGGAGATCAGCCACCGGTAGAGGTGAATCGGAATGGAAAGAATAAAGGACATCGGGTCAGGCGCTCTGGTCGGGCAATGAGTCGCTGAAAATAGAGAGACGCTTTCCAAGACGCAACCATTCCGAGCGAAGAGATTCCATCGTGGCATTTGCCGCAGGGGGTTTGACCGTCACGACAATCCAGAGACCGGTTCGTAGACCCGGGAGTTCCTTGCGGTAAACTTCCCTCAAACGACGCTTCAGTTTGTTGCGTGTGACAGCCGAACCGACACGACGGGAGACGACGACGGCTCCTTGGGTTTCGGTGACCTGTTCACTCATCACTCCCATCCGGAGAAATGTTCCGTGAAAGGAAAGGCCCGCCGAACGAACCTTCAGATGCTGATAGCCTGATCGCAACCGCGACGAACGCGGCAGGCCAAGCTTCACCGGCTTGGTCTGCTTACCCAGACTCTTAGGCCTCGGTGTGGCGTGCGAAATGGAGCTCAACTCCCTTCGGCAGGAGACGCTTGCGTCCATGCTGACGACGGCGGCTAAGGATAGCGCGACCATTCTTGGTCTTCATGCGTGCACGGAAGCCGAACTGCTGTTTGCGTGTGCGTTTGGAAGGTTGGTAGGTGCGCTTCATGTCTTAAAAGTCTTGGATTTCTTAAAGGAATCGGGTGGGAGAGAATGGGGGTTTCGACACAGAGTGTCAATGGATGTTTTTGATTCCTGCATTTTTCTTGGAATTCGTATTGCCCGGCAGTGGGATTCATCCTACTTTCTCACCTTCATCTTGGAAGGCCCCGTGGTTTTCTTAGATGAGACACTTGGGGTCATAGCTCAGTTGGTAGAGCGCCTCCATGGCATGGAGGAGGTCTGGGGTTCGACTCCCCATGGCTCCACCAAGTGTTCCTCGGATGGTTATTCCAAGTAAGAGTTGGTTTCGTTTGATTCGCTCTCTCCAGTTCACTCACCTTTTGAGACTCTAGTGAACTCAAAATCTATCTCTGCCGTTTCCTAGAGAAGGCGTTATCGGCAAGTTGTATGCATGGGGTGATGAGTTCAAGCCCGGCGGAAAACACATGGCCAACACCTATCAGGGTGTTTTTCCCGTGAAGGATGAGGGGAGAGACGGATTTGTCGGGATTTCAGCTGTGAAATCATTTCTGCCCAACGGATACGGACTTTTCGATATGGCCGGAAATGTCTGGCAGTGGTGCAGCGACTGGTATCGTCCCGACTCCTATGCCGATGATGCAAAGCACGGCGTGGTTCGGAATCCCAAGGGCCCGGACTCCTCCTATGACCCGTCTGAACCCGGGATCCCAAAGCGCGTGCAGCGTGGTGGATCCTTTCTGTGCACGGATCAATACTGCACCCGCTACATGGCGGGCACTCGGGGTAGGGGAGAAACGGACACTGGAACGAATCACTCCGGTTTTCGCTGCGTATTGTCACCTTGAGGACTTATCAGGCTTCTATTAAAAATTAGTTCTTATGAGAGTTAAAAAATACTTTTTGATCTTTGCATTTGTGGTCGTCTCGATCATCGCGCTTCTTTATGGCATCTCGCCCCAATGGTTTGCCCGGACGTTCCTGGACATCAATGAATTGAACATCAGCAGCGCCCACATACTCCGCGCGCTCATGTGTCTCTATCTTTCCCTTGGTGTTTTTTGGCTTTATTCTGCTTTTAATAATCGGCTTAGAAATGCGGCCGTTCTCACGACACTTGTTTTTGCCGGAGGCCTCGTCATTGGTAGGTTGATCAGTCTTGTCTTGGATGGTGTTCCGAAGCCTCTCCTTATTCTTTATATTGTTTTGGAACTAGGCTTGGTACCTATTGCTTACTGGATCTACAAGCTTCCTTAGTAAAGTAAGACCCTGTGCGCAAGATCTCGCGCATTGCTTTTTCAAAAGAGAACCATGAGGTCAATTTCCCAGAAATGCCTGAAAAAACTTTAGAAATACTCCCATGAATCACTCCACCAAGATCAACGAACTGAAATCCTTTTGCAGCTTACTCCTGCTTTTAGGAATCGTCGGACTCATGGGTTGCGCCAGCGATGCCACGGTCAAGGAGAAGCCTCCGCAGTATCACCCGCTGAGTTCCATGACTGCAACCGCAGTCAGGGGACAAAAGATCATCC
>CAIXGT010000204.1 GCA_903919105.1 uncultured Spartobacteria bacterium
AGTCGTCTATCTTGTCTTCCCTGGGACTGCGGAGAAGCCGTTCACGGCACCAGATTACGCGCACTGGTCTGAGCGATGCCATCAGCTCTGGAAGGAATTCGGCGGCAGTGACACAGCGTCATGGCATGAGTGGAGCTCCTTGGAGAAACCATGGCCTACCCCGACACCTTCCCCCACCCTTGATACAAATCCCGCTTCAGCACCCTCACCCGCCACCTCCGCACTTCCATCACCCACGCCAAACCAGTAGAATACGATCCGCAACTACTCTTCATAATTCAACCCTCATACTTCATCCTTTCACATATGATCACCATTGGAAACAAAGCCCCCGACTTCACACTCTCTACCGCTACATCCGAAGGCCCCAAGCAGATCACTCTCTCCGCTGAAATCGGAAAGAAGAACATCCTGCTCCTTTTTGTTCCGATGGCTTTCACCGGTGTCTGCACGACAGAACTCTGCGAGATCAGCAAGGGCATCGGCGCCTATGATTCCCTCGACTGCACTGTCTACGGCATCAGTGGAGACAACCCCTTTGCCCAGCAGGCATGGGCCCAGAAGGAAGGAATCACCATCCAGCTCCTGAGCGATTATGAACATGCTATCGCCAAGGCCTATGGGATCGCCTACGAGAGCTTCCTGCCTCAGATCGGCCTCGGCATGGGAGGTGTTCCCAAGCGCTCCGCCTTCCTGATCGACCGAACCGGAGTTATCCAGTACGCCGAGTCGAACGAGGATCCGAAGCAGCTCCCCGACTTCGCCAAGATCCAGGCAAAGCTTGCTGAACTGAAATAATGGAAACGGGGGTTGGGCTATTGGTCCGTTGGACTGTTGGCCCGCAACCGCCGAAACAAAAAATCTGAGATTCCTGAACCCATAAGCCCAATAGTCTAAAAGCCCAACAGCCCTTATTTCTCCATGCCCATCACCGACCCATTCAAGACACTCCGTAGCTTTGAACCATCCGCAGGGACAAGCTCATCCTACTACTCCCTCCCCGCACTTGAGGAACAGGGCCTCGGCAAGATCTCGCGCCTTCCCTTCTCGATCCGTGTGGTCCTAGAGTCGGTGTTGCGTAACTGCGACAATAAGAAGGTCCATGAGAAAGATGTGAAGGCCCTTGCTGCCTGGAACGCCAAGGCACCGGCCCCCGAGGAGATCCCATTCGTGGTCGCGCGCATCGTGCTGCAGGACTTCACTGGAGTTCCTTTGCTGGTCGATCTCGCTGCTATGCGTAGTGCGGTGGCCCGCCTCGGCGGGAAACCCGGTATCATCGAGCCATTGGTTCCTGTCGATCTCGTGGTCGATCACTCCGTGCAGGTCGACTACTACGGCTGGGCAGACGCCATGAAGCTGAACCTCGACATGGAGTTCAAGCGCAACCGCGAACGCTACGAGTTCCTGAAATGGGGGCAAGGGGCTTTTGAGACCTTCGGAGTTGTCCCTCCCGGCATCGGCATCGTCCATCAGGTGAACCTCGAGTATCTGGCCCGCGGCGTCCTCCATTCCAAGAATGCCTCTGGCAGCGTTACTTACCCAGACAGCCTGGTTGGCACTGATTCTCACACCACGATGATCAACGGCCTTGGAGTCGTCGGTTGGGGTGTCGGCGGCATTGAGGCGGAAGCCGGCATGCTGGGCCAGCCCGTTTATTTCCTAACTCCAGATGTCGTCGGTGTCCATCTCACCGGTAATCTGAGCGAGGGCGTCACCGCCACCGATCTCGCACTCCGCGTCACCCAGATGCTCCGCGCAGCTAAGGTGGTCGGCAAATTTGTCGAGTTCTACGGCGAGGGTGCGGCGTCCCTACCACTCCCCGACCGCGCTACTATCGCCAACATGGCTCCCGAGTACGGAGCCACCATGGGCATCTTCCCGGTCGATGCGGAATCCGTCGCTTTCCTCCGCGCAACAGGTCGTACCGAGGCCGAGTGCAGCGCCTTTGAGAACTACTTCAAAGCCCAAGGAATGTTCGGCATGCCTCGCAAGGGAGAAATCGACTACAGCGTTGATCTCGAGCTCGATCTGTCAAGCGTCGTGCCTAGCGTTGCCGGACCAAAGCGTCCTCAAGACCGCATCGATCTCCCTCAGCTCCGTTCAGCCTTCCACGAACTCCTGATCAAGCCGGTCGCCGAGGGTGGATATGGCAAAAACGAGGGAGCCCTTTCCGCTAAGGCTCTGGTTGCCCGTCGTAATCCGACTATTCCTGCCGATGAGGAGGAGATGATCAGCGACCGTCCCACGCCAGATCCTGTCAATCAGATGCCCGAGTCTCCCTATCATGGAGATGACATGGGCAAGAGCACCATCCGGAACGGATCCGTTCTCATCGCCGCCATCACCAGTTGTACGAATACCAGCAACCCTAGTGTCATGCTCGCTGCGGGACTCCTGGCGAAGAAAGCCGTGGAACTCGGTCTCGAGATGGATCCTACGGTCAAGACCTCACTGGCTCCTGGCTCACGCGTCGTCACCTCCTATTTGGATAAGACCGGCCTACAGCCCTACTTCGACAAGCTTGGGTTCCAGACCGTCGGTTACGGTTGCACCACCTG
>CAIXGT010000205.1 GCA_903919105.1 uncultured Spartobacteria bacterium
ACTCGATTTTGGACGGGATGTCTTGGTTTTCGGTGATTGCGGATTTTCTTAATGCGTGTGAAGGCAATTCACTGGAGATCAAACCATTAAACCCTCCCATGGAGTCTGTGTATGAGGCTCACGCAAAGGCCATTGCCGGCCAGGAGCCTTTTGCCTTGCAAGCCTGGCTTGATACCAAGGGCACCGACTATCAGACGCAGCCCATTTTTACCCAAACAGTGTTGACCCGCCTGTCAAAGAATCTGCTCAATCAACTGAAAGTCCGCTGCGGAGAACGAGGGGTGACCGTGCATGGAGCACTCATGGCCGCCTATCTGCTGGCCACAGATAATGCTTTGCCAAAGCTCTATTCCGACATTTCGACCCGTCGATTTTGTGAACCCCGTCTGAGCCCGACATATCCCGGCATCTATATCGGCCAAGTCGTTTGGGAAACATCGGCCCTTAAGTCAGAGGGGTTTTGGGAGAGTGCAGCAAGGCTCTTGCGTGAGCTCAGAGAGCGTATCGAAGCCGGAGTCCATCTTTCTTCCAATGAAGAGTGCAGTTCGACATCGGTGGGGCCTGAAATCCTGAATATTACGAATATGGCTCCGCCGGACTTTCCCAATGGGAAGTTCTCCCTTGAATATGCATCGCTTTATTTTGCGATGGGCAACTCTCCGGAGGTGCCCAGTTTCCCCGTTATTTTTTCGATCATGACCATCAAAGGCACATGTAACTTACAGTTTAACTACCATCAAAATTTCTGGACCCGCGCGCAGGCTCAAAACATTCTCAGCAAACTGGTTGATATCCTCGCGGTGGAGGGAGCTGGACTGACTGTTGAAGAAGTGGAACGGACTCATGATTTCCAGCCACTAGAGAGTTAGCACCACACGGAGTATTTCCCCATGGATCAAGAGAGGTCACCATCTCCTTCGCGTCTCGCCCTCGTCGACTGCAATAACTTCTTCTGCTCGTGCGAGCGGGTCTTCAATCCCGCGCTTCAGGGCAAGCCCGTCGTGGTGCTCTCAAATAATGACGGCTGTATCATCTCTCGGAGCGAGGAGGCGAAGGCGATAGGCATTCCGATGGGTGCACCTCTGCACGAGCAGCAGGAAGTCATCCGAAAGCACGGAGTCCATGTCTTTAGCTCCAACTACACGCTCTACGGCGATATGTCGGCGAGGGTGATGTCGATCCTGCGGGATGAAGTGCCGGCCATGGAGGTCTACTCGATCGATGAGGCGTTCCTTCAACTGCCGAACAACTTCAACGAGGAGCATGCCCGAGCCCTGAGAGCGAAGATCCTCCAGTGGACAGGGATCCCGGTCTGCATCGGAATCGGCTCGACCAAGCTCCTGGCCAAGCTCGCTAACCGACACGCGAAGAAGAACAAGGCGCTGACGGGAGGAGTCTTCGACCTGACGCACTACTGGGATCCGGACGGGATCATGTCGGAAACTCCTACGGATGGTCTCTGGGGGGTAGGTAAGAACTTGGCGCTACGTCTCAAGGGGATGGGGATCAAGACGGCCCTGGATTTCCAGCATGCGGATCCTGCGGCGATCAGGAGGAGCATGGGGGTAGTAGGGGAGCGGCTCCTGCGTGAGCTCAACGGAATCTCCTGCCTGGAGCTCGAGGAGATGCCGCCAGATAGAAAGGGAGTGATGGCGAGCAGGTCCTTCGGGAGCCCTGTGGAGTCTCTGGAGGAGCTGGAAGAGGCCCTAGCCAATCATGTGGCCCGAGCGAGTGAGAAGGTGCGCCGCTTCGGCCTACTCGCAACGCGGATGGAGGTCTTCCTCCAGACAAACAGATTCAAGAAAGAGGAGCCCCAGTATTCCCCGGGCATTGGAATCACACTCGACCGTCCCACGCATTCGACATCGGAGCTGATGATTGCGGCACGCGCTCTGCTGAAAAGGATCTATAGGCCTGGCTACCTCTACAAGAAGACGGGGATCCAGCTGGTCAATCTGGTGGATGAGGATGCCTATCAGCCCGGTCTCTTCGATGCGCCGAAGAAGAACCGCATCGATGTGGACAAGATCGTGGACGAGCTCAACCGGCGACTGGGCGATCCCAAGAATCCTGTCATCACACGCGCCTCCCAAGGAACCGAGCGATCAGCCAGCGGAGTGAGTGAGAGGAAAGCCTGGAAGATGAAATCCGAGAGACACTCCCCGCACTATACGACTGACTGGAACGAGCTGCCGGTGGCGAAGGGGTAGGGGAGTTACCCGCCTTGCCGATGTCCTGCATCTGGGCTAGGATCTCATTATGCAGTTCCCAGAAATCGACAGAATTACGATCGATCCTCAAGTCATGGGGGGTAAGCCCTGCATTCGCGGAATGCGTGTCACTGTGGGCATGATCACGGGGTTGGTCGCCTCGGGGGCATCCTTTGATGAGATCGTGAAGCTCTATCCCTATTTGGAATCCGAGGATATCAAGTCTGCGCTCACTTACGCCGCATGGCGTTCCGAGGAGCACGACGTTCTTCTCCAGACGGCTTGAAGATCCTGCTGGTATAAACCTGTCTCCGGACTGGGTTCCTTTGCTCGCCACCGGTGGGCATGAAGCTCTGCACTGGCGCGATCTTGGTGCGGCAAATGCACCAGATACTGAGATCATGGCTTGGGCTAGGGATCATGGATATGTGGTCTTCACCCACGATCTTGATTTTGGTGCTCTTCTTCATGCAACGGGTGCCATTGCACCAAGCGTGATTCAGTTTCGAGAAGATGATGTGAGGCCTGAATCCCTTGGTAGTCAGGCGCTTCTTGCCCTTGTCCAAGCAAAGTCAGAAATCGAGGGAGGTGCACTGATAACAATCGATCTACGAAGAATGCGCATCACCTCTCTGCCTTTAAGGACTCGCTGACCGCTCTCTCAAATATTGGGCCTGAGGAACTGTTAGGCTAAAGGCTGTTAGGTTTTGACCGCTCGACGTTCGGGGTGCTCATTAGACACCTACTCTTCGTAGTGGGCCGCCTCGCAGAGAAGGGAATCCCTAAGAACCCGGGCGATACCGGAGTTGCTCGTGTGGAGGCTCCTGCGGACACGCCTCTTGGTGAAATCCGGAAGGTGCTCGGTGTAGTGGCACCACCAGGTGCCGTTGTTGTTCCACAAATGGTGGAACGGGTTGTCTGTGGTCCTGATGGAGAGGACTGGTCTGTCGGTGGTGGCTGTTGCTGTGCTCATGGGTGTGTGATGTGTGGGTTGCACACCAGGAACCCGGACAACAAAAAAGCGCCTCCTTGATCGGATGATCAGGGAAGGCGCTTAAGAAGCCTGGAGAGATTTTTGTTCGGAGGATTTCTCCCTCCGCACATCGAACGACTTTCGTCATTCAGCCACCGTAGGATTTCTCCG
>CAIXGT010000206.1 GCA_903919105.1 uncultured Spartobacteria bacterium
CGGCATCCCTATCGCACGGTCAGTGTAGCGTCGCAAATACTGAATCAGACGGTAGAACTCGCCGTAATTGGAAATGAGCACCGTCTGCCCCAGAGCGCCGAGCATGTCGACGCGGTCCAGGAAATCCTGTAGGTCGAGTTCCCCGCCGCTCATCAGATTCCTCATCGTAATTTCCAGGATGATTTCGGGCTTCTCGCCGTTCAGTTCCTCCTCCATCAGGAACATCGAGTGCCCGCACTCGAGCATGTCGTAAGCGACATTGGTGACCGGGCGGAAACTGCCCCGCTCGATGATGAGGGGCTTGTGATAAAAGGCATCCGCCGCCTGTACCACTTCGCCATCGGGACGGAAAAGCACGGCCTGGGCAAGGCCCTGAGTGACCAGTTCCAGACACATGATCCGGTTGTCAACCATCGCGAAATCAGGTCCCGAGAACCGGATCATGTCGATCTCGATGCGTGTTGACTCAAGATCATCCAGGAGTGAAGCGATGAATTTCTTCAGATCCTTGCGAAGGAAAAATGCCCCGTAGATCAGGTTCAGACCGACAATGCCCAGTGCCTCCTGCTGCTCGAGGTTATGATGATCCAGCATACGGACATGCATGATGATTTCATTGGGCTGAGTGAGGGGATGGCTCTGGAAGCGGATTCCCATCCAGCCGTGCGATTCATTCAGCGTCTTGTAGGACCTGGCCGCTACGGTGTCGGCAAAGGCAAAGAAGGTGCGCTCCGCTCCCATCTTCTCGTCTAGGCGCTCAATTAACAGATCGTACTCATGGTCGAGCATCTCGCCTAGGCGCTGACGACTGACAAAGCGCGTGCTCTTCCCGTAAATAGCATCCGAGAAGGTCATGTCATAGGCGGAGATCGTTTTGGCGACAGTCCCAGCGGCACCGCCGACATGGAAGAAACGCCGGGCAACTTCCTGGCCTGCCCCGATCTCGGCGAAGGTGCCATAGATCGTCTTGGACATGTTGATCTCGAAGGCCTTCTTATTTGCTTTCAGGTCGATCGGATTGAGCATGGGGAATTTCTAGAGAAGCCTTTCCCATCTGCCTAGGCAATCCGTGTGGCAATTTCGGAACATCAAAGCCTGAAAGGAATAAAAACAGACGGGAGTTAATCTGGAACTCAAGAACTCAGGAAAAGAAGAATGAGGTAAAACCGATCAAGCCACGCATGAGATCCTTTTCAGTGATTTCTGACCCGCTCAATTTAATAACTAATTGGCGATTCTTTTTTTCCTGATTTCAGGAGTTCCTGATTAATCATTGGATTCCTTATCTCCATTCTGCGAAGAAACATTCTCATGAAGCGTCTGTGCTTATTTCTCTTCCTGCTTCTCCCACTCATTCTGGGCGGCTGTCTTCATCCTCTTCCGCGCTACGAACCGCCGCTGCAGCGTGCCGCCGTTCAGAAAGTTCGTACCACTGCTTACACCCAGAGCGAGAGTGACCATATCCGTTACGGAGACAAAACAGCGATCGGCACGACGCTGCGTCGCGGCATTGTGAATAGCGCGGCGGCAGACTGGGCACGCTGGCCCTGCGGTACGATCTTCCGGATCAGGGCCACGGGTGAGCTTTATGAAGTCGATGACTACGGCTTCGCCCTCTCGGGTGTGAATACCATCGATCTGTATAAGCCCACAAAAAGGGAAATGCGTGCCTGGGGGGTCCGCCGCGTCACGATTGAGATCCTTCACTGGGGGAATCCTTGGAAGAGCTACCGCAAGATGGTCTGTGTCCGTTCCTACCGACATATTAGGCGGATGATGAACGAGATCAAATCGTGGTTCCGCACCCCGCCACCTGAGCCGGTCTTCCCCGCCGGAGGCATTTGTCCCCTGCCACCGGCCTCTCGCTAGAGAAAGAGAGCCTAAGCTGGTTTCTCAACCCACTTGTTGTGCTCTTTAATCAAATCCACTAGGCGATCGACAGCTTCTAATTCGGGAATGTTGAACTTCACGGCTTGCTTGCCGACATAGAGGTTCACCTTGCCGGGAGCTCCGCCGACATAGCCGAAATCGGCGTCTGCCATCTCTCCTGGGCCGTTGACAATGCAGCCCATGACCGCGATTCGAACACCCTTGAGATGAGAGGTCGAGGCCTTGATACGTGCCGTGGTCTCCTGAAGATTGAACAGGGTTCTGCCACAGGAGGGGCAGGCGACATAATCGGTCTTGAAAATACGGACACCGGCAGCCTGGAGGATGTTGTAGGCGAGTCGAAGCGATTGCCCCGGAGCCTCCTCGGTACGCAGCAGAATGGCATCGCCGATCCCGTCGCAAAGCAGCGATCCCAGAACGGTTGCTGAAGTGAGAAGATGATCAATAAATTCACCACCTGAATTAGGAGTGAATATATCTTTCAGCAGAATGGGATGTCTGGCATCGATCTGTGCAGCAAGCAGTCGGAAGGCAACGATAGGATCCAGCGCAACACCATCGCGCACCGTGATAAGATGCGGCACCGAAACCTCATTCACTGCGGCGATCTCTTCCGGAGAGAGGGGGTCCACTTCCACTAGTAACAAGTCTTCAAGGATCAGTTCCGGCTTGTAGTCGCCGAGAGCATCACGCTTGTGGGCAACGCCCTCATCGACACGACGCGGGACAGTAACGGCGACCGTTTCCGTTCCTCCTAGAGCGATCGGCCGAGTGATGCCCTCCAGGACAATCCGTTCGGAAGAGCGTCTTTGGTAGTCGAATAGCGGCCAGTTCGCCTTGATTTCGGAAACCGGGGAGACGGCTGCAGTTCGTGATTCAAACGGAGCCACCAAGGCACGCGCCACAGGGATCTCGTGCTCGCTATCCTCGGTCAAAGAGACGCGGATGGTATCGCCGATCCCGTCCGAGAGAAGCGATCCGATGCCGATGGCGCTCTTGATACGCCCATCCTCACCATCACCCGCCTCGGTCACACCGAGATGGATGGGATAGTTCCAGTCCGGTCCCTCCGCATCCAGTCTGGCCACAAGCAGACGGTAGGCGGCGATCATGACTTTCGGATTCGAGGCCTTCATTGAGAAGATCATCTGATGAAAATCAAGGTCCCGTGCGATCCGTGCAAACTCCAGGGCACTCTCCACCATGCCTAGCGGGGAATCGCCGAAGCGATTCATGATCCGGTCGCTCAGCGAGCCATGGTTGGTTCCGATCCTCAGGGCTACCCCACGCTCCTTGCAGAGAATAACAAGCGGCGTGAAGCGCTGGCGGATGCGCTCCAGTTCTGCGGCATATTCCTGATCCGTGTAATCCCGCACGTTGAATTTCTTCGAGTCGGCGAAGTTGCCTGGATTGATACGGACCTTCTCTACCCAAAGCGCAGCCTCCATCGCCGCTTCCGGTTTGAAATGGATGTCTGCCACAACGGGAACAGTGCAACCACGCGCATTCAGTTCGGCCCGGATGTTCTTTAGATTGGCGGCATCCTTCACGGTCGGTGCCGTGATGCGAACCATTTCACAGCCCACCTGGACAAGTCGCAGCGTTTCCCGGACACAGGCCTCCGTGTCCATCGTGTCGCTGGTGATCATCGACTGGATCCGTATCGGGTTGGCACCCCCAAAGCCCAAGCCTCCGATGATCACTTCACGACTGGGACGTCGTGCGTAGGAGAAAAGATCGGCCGCGTAGCAGAGCAGTCCTACCGTTTCGGCGGCGGCATCACCCGCGCTGTTCATGGCTTGACGGAGGAAGCTGGCGAGGGGACCACAACATTAACAGCAGGAGATTTTGGTGAGAAGGTCATGGTCTCCGCTGTCTTATCACCCGTAGCTGCCGCTGCAGATTTGTGTCCCGTCACCAAATCACTGACATCGTAAAAGGAGATATAGATCATGGTCCCGATCAGCAGCATGGCGAAGGTGGTCTGGACAATCTCCAGCGTTTTCTGGTGGATCGGATGACCGCAGATCCATTCGATGAAGGCCAGCAGGATATGCCCTCCATCGAGGACAGGTAGCGGGAGCATATTCATCACAGCCAGGTTGACGTTCAGAACGACACTAAACCAGAGGGCCAGCTGCCATCCCATCGGGCTCTGGAAGAGAAGGTAGTAGATCCTCATGATCCCGACGGGCCCACTGAGTTGTTGGACGCCTATTTCGGAATGGCGGGCCGTGACGGCCGAGATGGTCTCCCACATGGTTAGCAGGCTCGACTTGATCTGCGTGACGGGATCCGGATGGACCAGTCTGACAAGCCCACGCTGGTCCCATTGGATACCGAGGCGGACCTGCTTTTCACCCACTGGGATGCGCGGGGTTATCGAGACTGGAAAATCTGCATTACCCCGGCGGATTGTCAGAGTCACCGGGGCGCCCTTGGTAGCGCTCAGAACCTCTGCAAGAGTCTGACCGCTGTAGAGTTTTTGCCCATTTGCCGCAATCACGAGATCTCCGGCACGAAGTCCTGCCTCCTCGGCTGGGCTGTTAGCAACGACGCGCGCGATGAGCGGAGTCATGGCCGGAATGATCTGAATCTGGCGGAGGTTCTTGCGTCCCCAGCCCTTACTCGGCTCGACAAAAGGCTCCACCTCGACCGCCGATTGCTTGCCGGCGCGTTCGAAACGGATGGGCACCACGGGAGCGGAGCTGATGGCCAGATTCCAGGCAACGCTGTCGCTCATCCGGCCCATACCGTTGATCCGAGTAACCGGGTGTCCGTTAACGGCCAGAATCTTGTCTCCCGGCTTGAGTCCGGCCTTGGCAGCGGGTCCTCCCTCAAGAACATAACCAATGACGTTGGTCGTCTCGGCCTCGCTGACAGGACGCCCTACATACCAGACCACGCAGGCAATCAGAAAAGCCAGCCCGAGGCTGGCGGCGGGACCGGCAAGAGCGACGACGATCTTGTCGAGAGGGCGGGCCGGAGGCAGCGCCTCTCCCTTCTCATTGGTTTCACCTTCCAAGGCCTCCATGGGGGCGAGTTGGGGAATGGCAACGAATCCGCCTGCAGGAATGCTACCGAGTCGGTATTCCACGCCGTTGATCGTCTTCGACCAGAGCGCCTTGCCGAACCAGATCGCAAACTTCTCCACCTTCAGACCACACCACTTGGCGGCGAAAAAATGGCCCAACTCATGCACGACAATGAGCAGGTTGAAGAGCATCACCACCTCGAGAATAATACCGATGACTTTAAGGGCTCCTAAAAACATGAACCCTAACCCTCGCCCGAGCGGACAGGAAAATCAATGCTTAGGAACCGATGAATTATAGAACCCCGCTTCAAGCTACGGGGTCTCGTATGAAAAATCGTCAGCCTCTCTTTGAGAGTTCGCTTTTCTCGTAGGAACGGACCTCGGTCATCCAGTCGACGGGGACGTTGTTCCTGAGGCAGAATTCTTCCCAGACGGCCCCTGTCGGCAGCGTCTTCGATTCCTCCATGAGCGCAAGTCGCTCCCAGAGAGCGCCGGAGTCCTCGGCGGCCCGGAGCTTTCCAAGAGGTTGAAGCAGGGCTAGCAAGAGTGCCTTCTGGGCGCTGCGGGTGCCTATCACCCAAGCGGCGATACGGTTGATCGAGGCATCGAAGAAATCGAGGCCAATATGCGTTCGACTGAGGAAATCACCGCGCACCAACTCCTCCATGATGGCGATCGTCGGATCGTCAAGAAGGACGACATGGTCACTGTCCCATCGGACACCGCGACTCACATGGAGTAGAAGTTCGGGGACAAACTGGAGAACTGAAGATATCTTGTCGGCCAGTTGCTCCGTTGGGTGGAAGTGGCCGGCATCGAGGCAGAGGAGCTTTTGGTTCTTTACGGCATAGCCCATGTAGAATTCATGGGAACCGACAACATAACTCTCGCTGCCAATACCAAAGAGTTTGCACTCCACGGCATCGAGATTCTGCTTCGGATCGATTGTCTCGGAGAAGAGTTCATCGAGCGCGACCTCCAGGCGGAGGCGGGGTCCCTTGCGGTCGACTGGAAGATCCTTGGAACCGTCGGGAATCCAGACATTGGTGACACAGATTGATCCGAGTTGGCGACCGATCTCAGCGCCAATCCGGCGGCAGGCCTTGCCATGCTCGACCCAGTAATCGCGGATGCCCTTGTCAGGGCTGGAGAGGGTGAAGCCGGATGCGGCCTTCGGATGAGCGAAAAAGCTGGGGTTGAAATCCATGCCGAGCCCACAGGACTTCGCCCAGTCGATCCAGCCCTGGAACTCTCCGATGCCGTAGTCGCATCGTTCCTTCTTCTTGCCACCGAGTTCGGCGTAACAGGCATGGAGATTGAGCCGGTGCTTTCCGGGGATCAGCGAGAGCGCCTTCTCCAGATCACGGCGAAGTTCCTCCGGAGTACGGGCCTTGCCGGGATAATTTCCCGTCGCGGCTAGACCGCTTCCGGCCAGGTCGGCACCGGCGCTTTCAAATCCCCCCACATCATCCCCCTGCCAGCAGTGGAGTGAGATAGGGGTGGCGGCGAGATGCTTCAGCGCCTCCTCGGTATCGACTCCGTGGGAGGCGTAGGTTTCTTTGGCTAGGTTATAGGCGTTCATGAAAATATGGGTGTTTCTGTGCTAATTCTGGCGGTTCCGTATCAGGAATGTCCTTTTAACCAGGTGCCGATGCCGATGACGATAGTGGAGAGGATCAGCGTGGCGATGCCCAAAGCGATGAGGGCATGGGTCTTTTTACTCGAGCCCTTCCACTCATGGAAGATCCAGCCCCACATCGTACTGAAAATGATAATGCTGGCCATGTGGAGGGTCCAGCTGGCGAAGCCAAACTTACCCATCTGCGTCTCCCCCATCGTATAGAAGAAAAATTGCAGATACCAGATGGTCCCCGCTAGTGCGGAAAAGATATAGTTACTCAGCATTGGCACCTTCAGATCACCGTTTGCAGGCGCGACCGGAGCCGCTGCTCCATGTTCACCACCGCCAGCACCGCCGAGAGCGGCATGCTCCTCGCGGATCGTCCCGCTGAGGTACTGATAGGCTGTGCCGTTCTTGAAGTGGAGGTAGGCGCACCAAAGGAAATTCGTAGTGAAGCCGCCAAGGAGCACGACAACGAGCTTCGGGAGCCCAGTCCAGATCTGGTCGGTGCCGGCCAGAAGCGAGGCCTCCCCGATCGGCTTGCCGGCGGTCAGTGCGAAGGCGAAACAGGCGCTCATCACGCCGGAAAAGGTGGCGACGGCCATTCCCTTGGGGAAGTTGAACTCCTTGATGGCTTCCGTCTTCGCCGACTCGTCCATCTCCCGTTCCTTGTTGAGTCCTGCCAAAGCAGCAAGCCCGATGCCGACGAGACAGGCAAGCACGCCGATCAGCGTGATCTGGCCAGGCAGGGTGGAGGCGATCTGGATGATCGTCTCGTCGCACGGAATGGATGGAATGAAGAGTTTGGCTATCGGGGGAAGGAGCGTCCCGAAGGCGGCGCAGTAACCAAGGGCGACCCCCATGCCGAGTGACATTCCAAGATAGCGCATCGTGAGGCCGAAGGTTAAACCACCCAGCCCCCAGAGGCATCCGAAGAAATAGGTCCATAAGAGCGTGTTTCCAGTCTGGCGCGCGATCACGCCGTGGAGATCATGGGTCATCAGCAGCGCCAGCAGCGACGGCATGATGATCCAAGAGAAGAAGCCCCCCACCATCCAGGCGGTCTCCCAGGCCCATTTCTTCACGAATCGGTAGGGAACATAGAAACTGCCGGAGGCAAAGCCGCCGAGCCAGTGGAAGAAGACGCCGAGGAATGGATTCATGAAGATGGGGGGGATTGGGTGGTTGTTCTTGTTCTGTCAGGAAATCAGCAGATCTGCACGACCTGGATACTCAGGAGTTGGCTGATCTTTTCAATGGTTCGGGCGAGATGGCCGACACCCACTGCACAATGATGCGCCGGCCCCTGGACATTCCATTCGCTCATGAAACGACGCGCCCCGATGGGGAATTGATAACGGCTGTTGGTGTTGCCGATCTCGAGGATCGGACCAGGAACGGATTCTCCCTCCGCGACAACCAGCTTGATCCTGTTGTCGACGGTCTCCACCACGCTGAGCAGGGTGACGGGTCCGTGCTGCACGGACATCTCCACGGAGAGTCCGCTGCCGACCTTGCCGTGATAGATACCAAGGGGTCGGACGCGGGTCTTTCCCTGCGCAATGGCGATGTGCCCCGGCCCGTCGTGGCCCATCAGGATGACGTCGTCGTTCCAATCAACGGCATAATACTCCGTGAAGGAACCGCCTGCACCCAGCAAGTCCATGATTTTCATCGCCTGGACATTCTTGATCTCAAGCTCGCCGGCGACGGGACATCCGCGCGCAGTAAGCAGCGAATTGCCAAGGATAATGGAGCTGATCGCATCCTCGTTCTCGGGAATACCTGTTCCCATATGGTAGTAGGCAAGGGAGCCGAGCCGCTTTTCCATGACGAGACGATCGAGTGCGACGGAAGTGCGGGCGGAGCGCATCAACTCCCCCTCGGGGCAATCGTCCCGGACATCGAACTCCCTCCGGAATTCCTCCACGCGGTCCATCGCCTCCGCATCGCTGACAACTCGTCGCAGGACGCTCAGTTCCTCGACTTCTAGGATCTCGATATGGGTACCGAAGACGGAGCTCTGGAGCGTGAGGTCGGAGTAGATGTCCAGCATTCCATTGTAATAGTGTCCCATCACGCCGAGACGGTTGTGCTCCATCCCGTGGACCACGCGCGCAGCATCGATCCAGGCGCCGATCTCATTCCAGCATTCCGGATCATTCTCCAGTTGACCCGTGACCTGATGAAAGGGCATCCGGGCGCGTGTCAACACATTGGCGATTTCCGGAACGGGACATGCTCCGCAGTGGGCCAGCCACTCACCGGTCATCGCGGCACGGTCTCCGATGAGGTTAAACGAGGCGTAGTCGAGAGACGACTCCGGAGAGAGATTCATGATCACGACCGGCACATTGGCCCGGCGTACCATCGGGAGTACGGTCGAGGAGAGGGCATACGTGGCGGCATGGATGAAGAGCATGTCGATATCAGCACTTCTCAACTCATGGCCGGCTTGAATCGCCCGCTCCGGGGAATCAATCAAACCGAGATTCACAATCTGCACATCATTTCTCTCGAGCTTCAACCCGATCCGGGCCGTGTACCCTTGCAGCCGTTCCTTTAGCCCTGGAAATTGAGGCCAATACGTGTCGAGTCCGATGCCTACAAGGCCAATTCGGAGCCGGTGTTTGTGATCCATTACGAGAAAATAACAGATGGATCTCCTGAAGGAATGCCGAATATGATCTTTTGCATACAAGAAATGACCATTTCTCCGCCCCGCGACATGAGCAATCCAAGCGATTATTTCCGCTACTTTCCCGACACGCCCGATCTGGAACACTGGGGCATCTGGGTCTCCGCTTCCGGCATCGCCACCGTGGCGCCGGGGAACCCCTACCCTCCGCTCCCCCACCCCGGCGACCATCATTTCGAGTGGGAACGGGGACGGGTCCTGGAATCCCTCCAGATCGTGAAGGTGACTGCGGGCGAAGGGCTCCTCGAAACCCGGCAGAATGGTGCGAGGCGTATCGGCGCGGGGAGCGTCATCCTCCTTCGCCCCGGGGTATGGCACCGCTACAAGCCCGACCCGCAGACGGGTTGGAGGGAAAGCTGGATCGAGATACGAGGGCGGGTGGTCACGGATCTACTGCAATCCGGAACCATTCCCGTTGGCCCTCTGCTCCGGGGAAGCCGACTCACGTCGCTTCTCGAGGAACTCCTTGAGACGATCCACAGGAGGACAGGCGCGGAAATCCCCACCCAGCGGCCGGAACTTTCTGCGGAGGCTCTCAAGATGCTGGCACTCCTCTGCGGCATTGAGGCGGAGGAACCCGCCTGGGAGACCCTCCGCGCGGCCGTCACGCGGGCCGAACACCACCTGGCCGAACACCACGCCGAATCCCTTTACATGCAGGATATGGCAAGGATGATTGGGGTCTCTTACTCTAGCTTTCGCCGCGCCTTCCGTAAAGAGACGGGGCTCTCCCCCTGGCAGTATCTTATGAGCGTCCGCCTGAACCGTGCACGCCGACTGCTCTCCACCGAAGGGAAAAAACTAGAAGAGGTCGCCTCGACGGTGGGATTCAGTTCCGCCTTTCACCTCTCGGCGGCCTTCAAGAAAGCTTACGGCATTTCCCCAAATGTCTGGAGACAGCAGCACCAGCAGGGGGGCTACTGAGCGTCCCTTTATTTTCCACCCCAGCGCCAGCAGGCCCGCTCCCCCTTACACCGGCAGACAGCGATCAGAAGGAGCACCAGCCCCCAAATGACCCCTTCAAAGATCCGGGGATGGGCAGGCAAGAGCATCCATGCAGAACCCGCCAGAAGAGGGAAAACAGAGTCAGAACAACCCATCCCTGCCAACTGCAGGGAAAACCCCACCCCCAGCCGTAGCGTTTGGCTGGAAACCAGATTTTCTTTGGAGGCTGTGTTGGTGGAGACATCGTATGCTAAGAAATCGTGCGCGCCGTCAGACGTCACGATTTCACAAACGGAGCGGAGAATTGATAGCTGCCGCTTCCGACCTCAAGGAGGAGAGCATCAGCTTCGGATCGCAGGACCTTGATTCCCTCCATTTTTGAAACCGGCCTTCCGGATTCCTGGACCTGATTGGATGAAGTGGTCGGAATCCTAATCGTTGCGATCGTGTTCGGAGGAACCACGACAGTCATGGAAAGCTTTCCCTGATCCAATTTCCAATTGCTCGTGATTTTCCCATAAATCGAGTCGTAGGAAACATTGGCCCAGGTGATCCCATGACCGACCACGGGTGCGATCCGGATCTTCTTGAAGCCAGCAGACTCCGCTTGAATGCCCCCGATCATCCCGTAGAGATACTCTCCGACCGCTCCAAACGCGTAATGGTTGAAGGAATTCATGCCGACGGCTTGGAATCCCTGCTCAGGCGTGTAGCCATCCCAGCGTTCCCACATGGTGGTGGCTCCGAGCTTCACTTGGAACAGCCAGGAGGGATAGGTCTCCTGCAGCAGCAGGCGATTGGCCAAGTCATCAAGTCCCGCGATATGGAGCGCCTGAAGAAGGCGCGGGGTCCCGATGAACCCAGTCGCCAGATGATCGTTGAAACGCGTGATCTCGCCGGCAAACTTCCCCGCGGACTTCTCCTTGAGGGAGTCGGGAACCAGCCCCATCGAGAAAGCAAGGACATAGCCGGTCTGACTGCACCCCCGAAGGGTGCCGTCCGGCTCGAAGAATCCGGCAAAGGCCGCCTTGATATCGTCGTGAAGCTTGGAGTACTTCGCCGCAGTCTCCTTGTTGCCAATGGCGCGGGCCATTTCGGCCATCAGTTGCGCATCATAGGCATAATAGGCAGTGTCGATGACCTCCATAGTGGCTCCTCCCCCCTTGTTCAACCAATCGCCGAAGCCACCGACTTTCGGGATAAAGTTCGGCGACTTAGAGGCCATCCAATTCATGAAACGCTCAATCGCGGGAAAGTGATCCCGGATCACCGCGGTATCATCGTAGCTGCGCCAGATGGAGTAGGGGCAGATGACTGCCGAATCGCCCCATGCCGTGGCACCAGAGCCGAGGCCCAGATCCGGAGCAACATGGGCAATCGATCCATCTTGATACTGGGAATCCTGGCACAGGGTCGTCAGCCACTTGGTGAAGAAGGGGTCAACGTTGAAGTTGTAGGCGGCCGTCGGAATGAAAAATTCCGCGTCTCCCGTCCAACCCGCTCGCTCGTCGCGCTGAGGGCAATCGGTGGGCACATCGATGTAGTTCGATTTCTGGCCCCAGATGATGTTGTGGAAGAGCTGGTTCACCAGCGGGCTGGAACACTCGAACGATCCGGTCCTCTCCATGGGAGTGTGCACCACCACTCCGGTCACCATCGCCGGTTCCGGCTTCTCCGTGAGGCCTCTGATTTCCACATAGCGGAAGCCGTGGAAGGTAAAATGCGGCTCGAGAATCTCCTCCATGTTACCGGCCAACGTGAAGCGGTCCGTCGATGTGGCGCCTCGCAGGTTCGCCGTATAGAGGGTTCCGTCCGGATTGAGGAATTCGCCGTAACGGACAACCAGCTTCTGCCCGGGCGTCCCACTGAGCTTCAGTCGGGCCCATCCGCTCATGTTCTGACCGAGATCGAAGATGGCCACGCCTGATGAGGCTCCCAAGGGCTCGGTGATCTTCACGGTCGGCAGCAAATCCTGCACCCTGGGGGCAGAGGATACATCGGCAACGAGAAGAGGCTCTTTCAAGGGCGCTTTACCGACCGTCCCCATTCCCGTGGCAACCAAGGCCCACTTGGCTTCGTCAAATCCGGGCTGATCCCAACCCTCGAGCGCCTTGCCGGCATCATACTCGCTACCCAGCAAAAGTTCCGCGGATCGGATCGGACCTTCGCCCGCCCTCCAGGACTAGTCGGAGATCACGATCTCCTTCGTTCCGTCGGTGTATTCGATGGCAAGCTCCACCTTAAGGCGGGGATGGCCTCCATACCAATTACGCTTTCCGGTAAAGGCCAGGGGGCCGGCATACCATCCGTTACCCAGAATCGATGCAATAGCATTCGTTCCGGATTGAATCAGCTTGCTGACATCATAGGTCTGGAAGGACACCCGCTTGCGAAAGTCCGTCCATCCGGGAGCGAGCACATCCTCGCCCACCTTCGTTCCGTTGAGGCGAAGCTCGTAGGTTCCCAGCGCCGTGACCGAGGCAGTGGCTCTGCGCACCTCTTTTTGTGGAGAAGCGAACTCCTTCCTGAGGTACGAGACCGGGATGCGAGGCTGGTCATTCAGAGCGGAAGTGCCCCAGGGTGTTTTATCAGAACTCTCGGCATCTCCCCAGGTCGCATCGATCGGGACATCAAGATCAGCTTCGGATTCGAAATGGAGTTTTACCCGCCCGATGACCGACGGGGGGAGGCCGTCACTGTTTGTAACGGACAGCTCCACGGAATTGCTGCCGTCATGGAACAACTTGGTCACATCAAGCGCCGTCGTCTGATCCCACCGCACGGCCTCTCCGGCGAGTTGGGCATTCACCGTTGCTTTGCATACATTGTCCGCAAAGAGCACCAAGGTCGCCTTGGCAAGTTTCTGCTGGGCAGGAAGCTCAATCTGCTTGGCGAGGTTGAGAGGTCCGAGCTTTCGCCCCTTTGCTGTGACCCATTGCAATCCGATCGTATTGTAGGGACTCGGGACTTGCGGAGCATCCCACCCGATCCACTTAGCGTGCCATTCACCAATCGCCGTGCTGAATGTGGCCGGATCGCTCCATCCAGTGACCCTGCCACCAGAATCCCAGAAACAAACCTTCCAGACAAAGGCTTCGCCGGACTTGAGCGGGCGCCCGTCATAGACAATCCCCTGGGATTGATCCGACTTCACCCGACCGGAATCCCAGAAAACCTCACCATGGGAATCCAAGACCACGATCTGATACGCCGTTTGGTTCTGGTTTTTCTCCTCGGAAACTTCCTTCCAGCAGAAGCGGGGTTTTGCCGAGCCAATGCCTTCAGGATTAGTACGGTATTCGCAACGCAAACCGGAAACCGTTACCCGATCGGTACGAGGGTGACAACCGACGATCACGAGGCAAAGCACTCCTGAGAATAGTATTGAGGGGAAACGTTTCATGGCTGAGTTATTGATAGAAGGGAATTGAGGATGCCTTTCAGGCGATATGATTTTCACGTATTTCCAGTCGGCTAGCGATAATCATAGGTTGGACAAAAAGCTTGCCATCATTTATTTGTACCCCCGAAAGGGCGTGTACAAAAGTGTCGCGCCTGGAAGTTAGGTGGTGCCGTGGCAGCAACATCGTGGCGATATCTGCTGCGGCCTTTATTGGAAAAGGGCCACGGAATGCCTCCTCTTCCCGGAAGAAGCGGCTTTCATTGGTTTGAACACAGGAAGATTGCCCCGCGATGCCGTTAGGTCGCGATCCCGTTCCCAATATAGGTTAGGGTGGAGACCTCCGTGCGGACCGCTGACCTCCAGTGAAGGCCTGTCATTGTTCCGCCCGGTCAGCCTCCGGTTTGATCACATCGGATCGGGAGCATACAGACCGAATCCCGAACACCGCAGGGCAAATTCAAAATGTGGAGAGAGCGACTACCATTTTCATGGTACGAAGATTCAGCTTCGGACCTCGGCTCCCGCCGCTTCCCGAAGCCTGGCGACGATGCGTGTGACCGCCGCGTTCACCTCTTCCGTGGTCAAGGTTCTTTCGGGATGCAGGAAAGTCAAGGCGATCGCCAGAGATTTTTTGCCAAGCGGCACCTTGACTCCCTCGGGATCGCTGAAGACGTCAAAAGGGATGACTGAAGAAAAAAGTTCCTCCTTGGCTCCCAGCACAGCCTCTTCGACCGCCGCATAGGGAATGGCCGCCTCCATCAGGAGGGCAAGGTCGCGACGGATCGCCGGGAACTTGGGGAGGGAGCCATGCTTCTTCGGGTCCTTCGAGAACCCAATGCCGTTGGCTACCCGCAGTGCATTGAGGTCGAGCTCAGCCACAACGATCTGACCCTGATGCCCGCCGACCATCACCTCCCGCGTGGCAGATGGTGAAAGAACGCCGAGAATCCCTATTGATTTGCCTGCGATCAAAAGCTCGAGAGCCAGCGGTAGAGAAGCATGGGTTGCAGCACGGAAGGTGATTGGTTCCAGACGCGTGCCGAGCAGTTGGATGAAGCCCTTGAGATCATAGAGATCCAGGGACCGCTCCCCTTCCGCTTTACTACGCCAATTCTCCGGCGATGTGCGGCCCGTCATGACAAGACCGAGGTGCATCGACTCCTCGGGTTGCTCCTGCTGGTAGACTTTGCCGATCTCGAAGAGCCGTATCGAATCAGTTCCATGGCGCAGATTACGCGAAACGGCCTCCAGAAGTCCCGGTATCAAGCTGGCTCTAAGAGTCGAGTGCTCCTCACCCATCGGGTTGCGGACGGAAACGACTGCCCCAGATCTGCCGGGGGTCCCGGTGGCAAAGGCTGCCTGATCGCGGCTACCAGTGAGGGTTCCACTACGGGCTTCATGAAATCCTCCGCCAGAGAGACGGCGACGCAAACCACAGGCAAAATCGTAAGCCTTGTCGGCCTCGCTCGAGTGAGCAGGGATACCTGCACACTTTGCGGTGATGGAGTTGATCCCGTAGAGGCGAGCGACCTCCTCGATCAGATCGACCTCGCGGGTCAGATCATTCCGCCAGGAGGGAATCTCAAATCCCAGAGTAGCTTCACTGGTGATCTTTTTGAGCCCCAGCTTGGCAAGAAGTGAAGTAATCGCAGAATCATCCAGATCGACGCCGAGCAGTGAGCGAACACGATCACCGCGCAGGGCCACCACGCGCATTGCTGGCAGCGATCCAATAGCAACAACCTCGGCAGAGGGAGTTCCTCCGGCTAGCTCAACAATAAGGGCTGCGGCACGGGCCGAAGCTGTCAGCACGCTCTGGGCATCGACTCCCCTCTCGAAGCGGTAACTGGAGTCGGTCGAGATTCCCAGCGCGCGGCTGGAACGCCGGATCACGGTCGCCTCGAAGAGGGCGCTCTCAAGCAGAATCGATGTGGTCGCTTCCGAGACTCCGCTCGCAACACCCCCGGTTATTCCTGCAATGGCCTGAGGTCCTTTGGCATCGGCGATCACAAGATCGTTGGGGCAGAGCTTATGTTCCTTTCCATCTAGTGCTGCGAAGGCTTCCCCCTCGTTCGCAAAGCGGACGATCAGAGCCCCCTCGATTTTACCGGCATCAAAGGCGTGCAGAGGCTGAGCCGTCTCGAACATCACGAAATTCGTGATATCCACGATGTTGTTAATGGAGCGGAGGCCGACGGACTCCAGACGCTTGCGGAGCCACTCGGGGCTAGGCCCAACCTTCACCCCGTCGATGCGGCGTATGCTGTAGAAGGAAGCGGCCCCGGGGGTTGCAATCACGGCAACCAAAGCATCTTGCTTCGTTTCGGGAAGAGCCGGCTCCTTAGCAATCAGCTCACCACAGCCGAAGGCGGCTGCTTCGCGAGCCACTCCGAGATGGCCGAGCCAGTCGGGACGGTTGGGCGTGATCTCGATCTCGAAGACTTCCTCGGCAGGAAAAAGTTCGCTTAGGGGCGTTCCGATTAAGGTCTCCGAAGGCAGAATCAATAATCCATCAGCTCCTTCGCCGAGGCCGAGTTCCTTGGAACTGCACATCATCCCCTCGCTCTCGACGCCGCGGAGCTTGCCCACCTTGATCTTGAAATCACCGGGCATCACGGCGCCTGGTTGCGCGAGCGGCACCTTGTCACCGACCTTGTAATTCTTGGCTCCGCAGACGATCTGGCGCGGCGTGCCGCTGCCATCATCAACCTTGCAGACACTGAGTCGGTCGGCATTCGGGTGCTGGATTGACTCGAGGATCTGGGCGGCGACCACTTTCGGAATGGCGACGCCGGTCGACTCGATCGCGCCGACCTCGAGGCCCGCGTCGGTCAGAATACGAGCGATCTCGGCAACCGGTTTGTCGGTGAGGAGATAGTCCCGTAGCCAGGAAAGGGAGATCTTCATAGGCGTTGCACCGTGAATTTAGGCTGTGAATCGGGAAAGGAAGCGCAGGTCGTTCTCGGTCAGCATCCGTATGTCGGAGACGCCTGTGAGATTCATGGCGAGCCGGTCGAGACCGAAGCCGAAGGCAAAGCCGCTCACCTTCTCGGGATCATAGGCATTGTCGCCGCGCTTTTTGTTTACTTCCTCGAAGACGGCAGGGTCTACCATACCGCAGCCGGCAAGTTCCATCCACTTCCCGCCTAGGGCCTCGGTACGGAGATCGATCTCGTAGCTCGGCTCGGTGAAGGGGAAGAAATGAGGGCGAAAACGAACCTCGGTGC
>CAIXGT010000207.1 GCA_903919105.1 uncultured Spartobacteria bacterium
GTCGAGGAGGCCCCCGAGCGGCTCTCGGTCACCCCCTGACCGGAGCGCTAACGTTTTTCGGCCATGAGCAGTTCCCGCATCGCGGAGCACGTCCGCAACATTCCCCGCTCGGGGATCCGCGATTTCTTCGAAATCGTCCAGTCGATGAAAGAGGTCATCTCCCTCGGCATCGGTGAGCCCGACTTCGTCACACCGTGGCATATCCGCGAGGCCGCCATCTATTCCCTCGAGAAAGGGAAAACCGGCTACACCTCCAACCTCGGAACCCCTCGCCTACGACGCGCGATTGCCAAGTATGTCGAGCAGCACTTCGCCGTGGAGTATAACCCTCACGACGAGATCATCGTCACGGTCGGCGTCTCCGAGGCCATCGACCTCGCTCTACGCGCCCTTCTCAATCCCGGTGACGAGGTCCTCTACCACGAGCCCTGCTATGTCTCCTACAGCCCCAGCATCCAACTTGCCGGGGGCGTCCCGGTGGCTGTGGCGACGCGCGCCGAGGATGAGTTTTCACTCAAAGCCTCGGATCTTGCGAAGGCTGTCACGCCGAAGACCCGCGTGCTGATGTTGAATTTCCCGACGAATCCCACCGGTGCCGTCATGCCTCTGGAGGAACTCAAAAAAATTGCCGCCTTCGCCGTGAAGCACAATCTCGTCGTCCTGACCGATGAAATCTATAGCGAGCTCACCTACGATGAGCTGCCACATCACTCCATCGCCGCACTTCCGGGGATGAAGGAACGGACGCTCTTTCTGCACGGATTCTCCAAGGCCTTTGCCATGACCGGATGGCGCATCGGTTATGCCTGCGGTCCTGCTGACATCATCGAGGCGATGATGAAAATCCATCAGTACTCCATGCTCTGCGCCTCCATCATGAGCCAGGAGGCCGCCTGCGAGGCTCTCGAACGCGGCCAGCGCAGCATGGAACGGATGAAGGAGGAATACCGCCTCCGCCGTAACTATATCGTCTCCTCCTTGAACGAGGCCGGCATTCCCTGCCATCTGCCGAAAGGAGCCTTCTATGTCTTCCCCGACATCCGAGGCACCGGACTTACCAGCAAGGAATTCTCACTTCAGCTTCTGGATGCGAAGAAAGTCGCTGTAGTTCCCGGAACAGCCTTCGGTCCCAGCGGTGAAGGCTATGTCCGGTGCAGTTATGCGGCCGGCATGGATCAGATTAAGTTGGCCTGCGAACGCATTGCCGAATTTGTCCGCGACATTCCGGGGACCACCTCCTAAATTTTGCCTCCTGTGAGCTACCGCGTCTTTGCACGAAAATACAGGCCTCAGAAATTTGAGGAGGTCGTTGGCCAGGAGCACATTACCCGGACTCTCCAGAATGCCATCACGGGGAATCGACTCGCCCAAGCCTACCTCTTTGTCGGGCCGCGCGGCGTCGGGAAGACCTCCTCGGCACGCATCCTTGCCAAGGCGCTGAACTGTCAGGCCAACAAGAACGGCCCCACGGACAATCCCTGTGGTGTTTGCGATGCCTGTGTCGAAATCGCCGAGGGGCGTAGCCTCGATGTCATGGAGATCGACGGGGCGAGCAACAATAGCGTCGAGAGCATTCGTACCCTGCGCGAGAACGCGTCCTACGCCCCAGCGCGTGGCCCCTACAAGGTCTACTTGATTGACGAGGTTCACATGCTCACAACGGCGGCTTTCAATGCCCTCCTCAAGACGCTTGAGGAGCCACCCGACCATGTGAAGTTCCTCTTCGCCACCACCGAGGCACAGAAGGTTCCCGCCACAATCCTGAGCCGCTGCCAACGCTTCGACCTACGCAGACTAACCCCGGAACAGATCTCCGGCCACCTTCTCTTCATCGCTAAAAACGAGAACATCGCCCTCGAGAGTGCTGCCGCCGATGCACTTGCGAAGGGAGCAGACGGGGCGATGCGCGACGCCGAGTCGATGCTCGATCAGGTGGTTGCCTTCTGCGGAAACACGATTGTCGCGGCAGATGTGCATAGCGTTTTCGGATTTACCCCACGGGAGACCGTTCTTGAACTGGGGCATGCTCTTGTGAACCGCGATACCCCTGCGGCTCTTGCCGTCGTGAAAGCGCAGGCAGAGGCAGGCAAGGATCTCTCCCGTCTGCTTGGTGATCTCGTGGGCCTTCTTCGCGACGTGCTTATCTCCAAGGTTCATCCACCGGAGAGTGCGACGGACGAGTCCCGGCTGGGAGAGGCGATCGCTCAGGAAAAGCTGCTTGTCCTTCTCGATCACTTCGGTGAAACCGAAGGCCGTCTGCGCTGGGCCTCGGACAAAAAGCTCCAGCTGGACGTTGCCCTGATCAAGGCGGTGCATCTGCTCGAAGAGACGAGCCTCTCTGATGTTTTGGATGTCCTTACTGCCCTGCGGTCAGGAGCTCCTCTACCCGAGCGCCAGACGCCTAAGTTGTCGTCATTGCCCCCATCACGACCATCGCTTGCAGCAAAGCCTGTGACGCCTGTTTCCACTCCATCCCCTACATCTGCGTCAGCTGTAATCGCTGTAGGCAAAGAAGTTGAAGCTCCAAAGCCAGCTCCTGTAATTCAAGCGTCTCCCGCCGAACAGCCAACCACCGCTCCTGCACCAAGAGTAGAAGTTGTACCAGCAGCAGCACTAGCAGCATTAGAAACTCTCCCGGCTGAATCGGCCTTCCCAACACCGGAACCCGACCATCCATTGACGCCATCCACGGACTCCGATCCATGGAATACAGTTTCCATGAAGCTTGCAGCGGACTCCCCCCTCAAGTTCGGCTGGGTGGAGGATGGGCGTTTTGCAGGGCGTTCGGGAAATGCGATTACCGTGGAGTTCCCACCCTCGCTCGAATCACACACGCAGACACTCTTCTGGCCTCAGGCAGTGAAGAAGATCGAAGAGCAACTCTCCACGTTGCTCGGTGAGCGTGTATCCTTCGTGCCGCAATTTACCGGCGAGGAACCGCCGCCGATTCCGGAACCAGAACCGGTAGCGCCTTCTGTTGCCAAACCTTCCTCTGCAACTTCTGCTGCATCCTCGGCTTCGAGGACATCCGTCACTCCAGCTGCAGCAGCAAAAGTCGAGGAGCCCTCTACGGGCCTCACTCCCGAGGAGATGGAAACCTTCAAGGCAGATCCGCTTATTAAAAAGGCTCTCGAGATCTTCAAGGCTGAGATACTCAATACAACAACCACCTGACCCATACTCGACGATGAACATTGCAAAGATGATGAGCGCGGCCGCGAACGCGCAGAAGAAAATGGCCCAGATCCAGGAAGACCTTGCCAAGCGTGAGGTTGAATCCTCATCGGGCGGCGGCAAGGTAACCGTGAAGGCCTCAGGTGCCGGGGACATCCTTTCCATCAAGATCGCCCCCGAAGTGGTAAATGCCGATGATGTGGAGCTGCCCGAAGATCTCGTCCTGAGCGCCGTTCGTCAGGCGACCACCGACGCAAAGAAACTTGCTGCAGACGAGATGGGCAAGCTCACGGCAGGACTGGGCATCCCCGGTTTGCCGTTCTGAATTTTTAATCTGGAACTCAGGAACTGAGTAGCTGAGTAGCTGAAATTACTGAGGGAGGGGCGCAAATTATATCTAAATGCTCCATATGTTTTTCAACCTTCATTCTCATTTCTGCTCTTGTCTTCTTTCCTGAGTTCCTGAGTTCCATATTTATTAGGTTTTCCCTCTCACAATACTCCCATGTCCCAACCCGACCTACTCTCTCCTATCCAGTTGGGCCCTCTTACACTGCCCAACCGCATTTTCATGGCGCCGCTTACCCGGTGCCGGGCATCCGAGGGCCATATTCCCAACGATCTCAATGTCGAGTACTACACCCAGCGAGCCTCGGCGGGACTGATCATCTCGGAAGCGACCTCCGTATCACCGCGCGGCTACGGCTATCCCAACACGCCAGGTATCCATACTGAAGCTCAGGTGGCTGGTTGGAAAAAGATCACCACCGCCATTCATGCTAAGGGCGGCCATATTTATCTCCAGCTCTGGCATGTCGGCCGTATTTCGCATCCCGCCTATCAGGAGGATGGAATCCAGCCGGTTGCTCCTTCAGCAGTGAAACCTAAGGGACAGATTTTCACAGGCACCGGCATGGAGGAGTATGTGACTCCCCGAGCCCTCGAAATTAATGAAATTCCCAGCATCATTGCCGAGTATATCCATGGTGCGAAGCTTGCCCAGAAAGCTGGTTTCGATGGAGTCGAGATTCACAATGCCAACGGCTACCTGCTGGATCAGTTCCTGCGTGACGGCACGAACCAGCGTGGCGATAAATATGGAGGGCTAGTACAGAATAGAGCCCGTCTCACATTGGAGGTCACCGAGGCGGTTTGCAGTGTCTGGGGTGCGGATCGTGTCGGCATCCGTTTTTCTCCATCCGGTGTCTTCAACGACATGAGCGATAGCAACCCCCTGGAGACCTTCGGTCACGTGCTTCAGGAGTTGAACTGCTTGGGCCTGGCCTACTCCCACATCACGCAGGTGACGGCCCAAGATATCGCCCACGGTGCCGTGGCAGGTGTCGGACCGAAAGAACTGAAGCCTTTCTGGAACGGCAAGATCGTTTCTGCCGGCGGCTTCACCCTTGAGTCGGGCAACAAGGCCCTAACCGAGGGCTGGGCTGATGCGATCGCATTCGGCGTTCCCTTCCTTTCCAACCCCGATCTCCCAGAACGCTTCCGTCGGAATGCATCGCTCAACAAACCCGATGAGGCTTCTTTCTACGGGGGAACGGAGAAGGGTTACACGGATTATCCTTTCCTGAAATAATCGTTTGGAACTCCCTGGAGGCATCCCGGCCATCAAATGATTGACTTCAATCATATAGGACTCGATACTTTCTCTTTATGCGCGTTCCCCGACAAGTCGTCGAAGCCAGGCGGTCTCGCTTGACAGAGCTCCTTCTGGAGCGGGGCTATCTACCTATTAGCCAACTCTGTGAGGAGCTCGGCGTCTCCGAGGCAACGGCACGTCGCGACCTCTCGGTCTTGGAAAGCGAGGAGCGGATCACCCGCACCTACGGGGGAGCCCTCGGGGAGTTCAACGCAACCTTCACTTCCTTCCGTGAGCGTCTCCGCGAGGGAACCGAGGCCAAGGGTTTGATTGCGCGCACCGCCGTCTCACTCATCAAACCGGGTATGAGCGTCTACCTCGATGCCGGAACGACCGCATTTGTCATCGCCCAGGAACTCCGCCGCAATCTTCCTGAGAGGCTGACTATCATCACGAATAACCTTGCCCTTCTCGAAACGCTCGGCTCCCTGCCAAGTACCAAGACGATCCTGCTTGGAGGACAGCTCCTCGAGCGTCAGTCGGTTCTTCTCGGCAACGAGGCCGTGAAAGCTGCCTCAGCGCAGGAGATCAATATCGCTTTTCTCAGCGCGCAAGGGATGACCGAGCAGGGCCTATGGAACTCCCAGCGTGACATTATTCGCCTCCAGCAAGCCGTGCTGAAACGAGCAGAGAGATCATGCTTCTGCCTGGATCGTTCCAAGCTAGGTCGCACGGCCCCCGAACACCTCACTTCTTGGCCAAAAGTCGGGACACTTGTCAGCGATCTCTCCCTCCCTGAGCTTCGCCAATCGGGCATCACGCTCAAACCCGGTGTCCTTCTTCACTCTCAGTCCTAGCATTCCAACACAACTCATCTAATACGATGCCTTCACACTCTCACTACCTCGCTATTGATCTAGGTGCCGAGAGTGGCCGCGTCATGCTTGGAACGCTCTGGGACGGGCGCCTGACGCTGGAGGAGATTCACCGTTTCTCAAACGCCGCAGTGTTGGTGAACGGCTCCCGACGGTGGGATTTGCTTCATCTTTACGCCGAGATCTTGGAGGGGTTGAGGAAAGCGGGGGCCAGAGGACTTCCGATCCGGTCGCTCAGTTCCGACTCCTGGGGGGTCGATTACGCCTTCATGAAAGGACGGGAGCCCTTCCTCTCAGCCCCCTATCAGTACCGCGATGAGCGAACCGAAGGGGCTTATGAAAAAATGCCTGTAACCCGTGCCGAAATCTACGCGGCTACCGGCATCCAGTTCATGACTCTCAATACGATCTGCCAGTTCCACACCGACCTGCAGGAGCGACCTGAGATTCTCGGCTTTGCCGATAGTTTTCTCCTGATCGCCGATCTTGTGAATCACCTTCTGGGCGGGAAGGCGGTGGCCGAGGCCTCGCTAGCCAGCACTACCCAGCTCTTTGATCCCGCAACGATGGACTGGGCTCGGCCATTGATTAACCAACTTGGTCTTCCCGAAGCAATCTTTCCAAAGGTCGTACCCTCCGGAACAATGATCGGAACTCTGTCTACGGAGCTCCAGTCGGAAACCCGCCTAGGCGCCGTCAAGGTGGTCGCCACCTGCTCCCATGATACAGGAGCGGCCGTCGCTGCTGTCCCAGCTAGTGATGAGACCGGCTGGGCCTACCTCAGCTCCGGCACCTGGTCACTTCTCGGCGTGGAGTCTCCAAGCCCGGTGCTGACGGAGAAAGCCCGCGAACTGAATTTTACCAACGAAGTAGGTTATGGCGGCAGTATCCGTCTGCTGAAGAACGTCGCAGGCCTCTGGATCCTCCAAGAGTGCATGCGTTTCTGGCGTGAGAGCGGCCACGACTACTCCTACACCGATCTTGTAAATCTCGCCCTTGAAACACCGGCCCTTGTTTCGTTGATCAACCCCGCTGACACCCGCTTCGGACGCTCCGGTGGGACGACAGCATCGGGCGGTATGCCAGCTCGCATCGCTGAGTATTGCCGCGAGACCTCCCAGGCCATTCCTGAAAGTGTGGGGTCGATCGCCCGATGTATCCTTGAGAGTCTCTCCCTGCTCTACCGAAAGAGTCTTGGGGAGCTCGAGCGGCTCACTGGCCAAGCGATCAACCGACTCCACATCGTCGGCGGGGGAACTCGCAATGATCTGCTCAATCAATGCGCGGCAAGCGCCACCGGGCGACCCGTCATCACAGGTCCGGTCGAAGCGACTGCCGCAGGGAATATCCTCATTCAGGCGCTCTCCGACGGAGCCGTATCCTCCCTTACTGAGGCACGACAGATCGTCGCCCGCTCCTTCCCTCAGAACACGTACAAGCCGCAGGATGCACCCGATTGGGAAGCCGCCTATAAGAGGTTTACCACTCTCCCCTGATCATTGCAGTCCTAACAGTCCAATAGCCTTCAGCCCAAACACCTAAAAACATGTCCTACCAACCACTGCCCAACCTCTGGGACGATGCAGTCGCCTCCAAGCTCGACCCCGTTGCCCAACTCATCTACCGCTCCAACCTACTCGGCTCCGATCAGCGCGTGACCAACACTGGCGGAGGAAACACTTCCTCCAAAATCACTGAAAAGGATCCCCTCACAGGTCAGCCCACTGAAGTTCTCTGGGTCAAGGGTTCCGGAGGCGATCTGCGCACCTCCAAGCGCGAGAATTTCTCTTCGCTCTATCAGGAGAAGCTGCTCTCCCTGCAGAAGATCTATGGTGACTCCCCCGAGAAGGGACCTAAGACCCCCGTTGAGGATTCCATGGTCGGGATGTACACCCACACGACCTTTAATCTGAACCCCCGCCCCTCTTCGATCGACACGCCGCTTCACTCCTTCGTGCCGCGCGCCCATGTCGATCACACCCACCCGAACGCCGCCATCTCAGTCGCCGCCTCCAAGAACAGCGAAAAACTCACTAAGGAGATCTATGGAGATGACGTGATCTGGACGGCTTGGCAGCGCCCAGGTTTTGACCTTGGTCTCCAACTCCAAGAGGTCTGTAAAAAACATCCTAACGCCAAGGGGGTCATCATGGGCCAGCACGGCCTGATCAACTGGGCTGACACTCAGAAGGAGTGCTACGACCTCTCCCTCGACCTGATCAACCGTGCAGCCAAGTACATTGCAGAGCACGATAAGGGCGAGAAGACCTTCGGCGGAGGTAAGTACCAGAGCCTTGATGCAGCGAAGCGCCGTGAACTCTGGATCTCCATCCTCCCTTGGCTTCGCGGTCAGGTCAGTCAGCAGAAGCGCTTCATCGGTACCATCCAGGAAGATGAGACGATCCTCCGCTTCGTCAATAGCGCTGACGCACCGCGTCTCGCCGAACTCGGCACCAGCTGCCCCGACCATTTCCTTCGTACAAAAATCAAGCCTCTCTTCGTTGACTGGAATCCTCAGACCGGTGATCTGGAGAGCCTGCGTGCGCTTCTCGCTGAGGGCATCGAGCAGTACCGAAAGGACTACGCCTCATATTACAATGCCTGCAAGCGGGACAACTCCCCAGCGATGCGAGATCCTAACCCAACCGTCATCCTGATCCCCGGACTGGGTATGGTTGCCTGGGGCAAGGACAAGAGCGAGAGTCGGGTGACCGCCGAGTTTTATAACTGCGCCGTCGAGGTGATGCGCGGTTCCGAGGCCATGGACGAGTATGTCTCGCTGCCGCAACAGGAAGCCTTCGACATAGAGTACTGGCTCCTCGAGGAGGCCAAGCTCCAGCGCATGCCCGCCGAGAAGGAGATGGCCCGTCAGATCGTCGCCATCGTCGGTGCCGGAAGTGGTATCGGCCGCGAGACCGCTTACCGTCTGGTCAAGGAAGGCGCCCATGTCTCCTGCCTTGATCTGAACGTCAAGGGCGCCGCTGAGACAGTGGATGCAATCAATGCCAAGTACGGGATAGGAATCGGTGTCGCCGGTTCTGGCGTCTCCAACTGCGGACTCGCCACCTCCGCCCCGATCAACGTCACCGACCGCGCCACCATCAAGGCCGCTATCGATCACACGATCCTGGCCTACGGTGGCTGTGACAGCGTCGTCGTGACCGTGGGCTTCATCGCCTCACCGGATCGTGACGGTCGCATCAAGGACGAGGGCTGGGGCTTCACCTATGATGTGAACGTCATCGGCTCCTGTTGGTGCGTCGAGGAGGCCTCCTCGGTCTTCAAGGCCCAAGGACTTCCCGCCACCGCCTGCATCACGACCTCGGCCAATGCTGTCGTCTCCAAGCGCGGCTCACTTGCTTACGACACCTCCAAAGCCGCTGCCAACCATCTCGTCCGCGAGCTGGCCATCGACCTCGCGCCCCTCGTTCGCGTGAACGGCGTTGCTCCCGCCACCGTTGTAAAAGGCTCGGGGCTTTTCCCTCGCGACCGAGTCATCGCCAACCTCGTGAAATATAACCTTCCTGCAGAGGATAAGGAGACCGACGAGGTGCTGGTCAACCGTCTAGCCCAGTTCTACGCCGACCGCACCCTCACCAAGGTGCCGATTGAGCCCGCAGACCAGGCAGAGGCCATCTTCCTCTGCGTCAGTGGCCGCCTTAGCAAGACCACCGGGCAAGTGATCGCTGTGGACGGTGGACTGATTGAGGCCTTCCTACGGTAACAGATTTGCGGATTTCGCGGATCATTTGCCATCCGGGAAACCCTTTTCTGTGCTAACATTCTTACAGTCTTCAGCTTAAACCCCAGCAAGCATGCGCATCTCCCTCTTCGTTCCCTGCTTCGTCGACCAGCTCTACCCGAATGTAGCCTGGTCGGTGGTGCGCGTCCTCGAAGGACTGGGTCATGAGGTGGTCTTTCCGGAGAGTCAGAGTTGTTGCGGTCAGCCACCGTTCAACTCTGGCTACTGGGACGAGGCCCGCTCTTCGGCGCGTGTTACCATGAGGGCCTTTCGCGACGCCGAGGTGGTTGTCGGCCCCTCCGGCTCGTGCGTGACGATGATCAAGGTCTTCTACCCGGACCTTTTCAAGGGAGAGCCCGATGAGTTGGAGGCCCGGGAACTGGCGGCCAAGACCCATGAGTTCTCGAGCTTCCTCGTAAATGTCCTCGGGGTGACAGATGTGGGGGCGAAGTTTGATGGGAAGGTGACCTTCCACGACGGATGCCATGGACTCCGCGAACTAGGTATTAAGAGCGAGCCACGCGCCCTACTTTCCAATGTGAAGGGACTGGAACTCATCGAAATGTGCGAGGCTGAGACCTGCTGCGGATTTGGTGGCACCTTCGCCGTGAAGTATGCCCCGATTTCGACCGCCATGGATGAGGTGAAATGCGCTTCAATCCTCAAGACGGGTGCCGATACCGTGGTCTCCAACGACTCAAGCTGTCTCATGCAAATCCGGGGCATGCTTGAGCAGGAGAAGAGTGCTGTCCGCAGTCTCCACCTCGCCGAGATCCTGGCGTCCCGTTAACCCATGAAAACTCATCTTAAAAGGACTGTATGGTCTCCCGCAGAGGCGCGAGAATTTCTCCGTCTTCATATTCCAACAAAGGTGTTCCCAAACTAGCCGACCGAATGGCCACGCAATCAGCCGATTTCCAGACACTCTCCCGCCGCTACACGGCAGACAAGGGATTCCGTGCCTTCATCCAGAAGGGCATGAGCGGCTATTACAAGAAACGCGACCAGAACAAGGCCAACTTCCAGGACTGGCAGGGAGCCCGTGATCTCGCTGCCGAGATCAAGTACGAGGCAATAAATCATCTCGACAAATACCTTCTCGAATTCGAAGAGAAGATCACAGCACGCGGCGCAAAGGTCTTTTGGGCACAGAACGCAGAAGCTGCCCGCGACTACATCCTGCAGGTCGCCAAGGAGAACAACGTCCGCTCGATTATCAAGTCCAAGACGATGACCAGCGAGGAGATCCATCTCAATGATGCCCTGGAGAAGCGGGGATTCGGAGTCTTTGAGTCCGATCTTGGGGAATATATCGTCCAACTCCGCAAGGAGGCACCCTTCCATCTTGTCTTCCCCGCCATGCATCTCACGCGGGGGCAGATCAGCGACCTCTTCCAGAAAGAGCTCGGCTCCGAGCCGACCGATGAGCCCGAGAAGTTGACCATGATCGCCCGTGATGTCATGCGCCGTAAATACTGCGAGGCCGACATGGGGATTAGCGGCACGAACTTCGCCGTAGCGGAGACTGGAATGATCTCGATCACGGAGAACGAGGGAAACGCTCGCTTGACCACCTCACTTCCAAAGATCCACGTGGCTCTTCTTGGCATCGAGAAGGTGCTTCCCAAGCTCGAGGATCTCTCGCTCTTTCTTCCCATGCTAGCCACCGCCGGCGCGGGTCAGACCATGACCTGCTACAACACGATGTACGCCGGTCCACGACAACCGGGCGAGCCCGACGGGCCTGAGCAACTGCATATCGTCCTTCTGGATAATCGACGCACTGAGCTTCTAGCCGATGCTGAGCAGCGTGATTCACTTGGATGTATCCGCTGCGGCGCTTGCCTGAATGTCTGCCCCATCTTCAAGAACGTCGGCGGCTACAGCTACGGGACTACCTACGGCGGTCCGATCGGCTCGGTGATCACACCTCACCTTCGAGGCCTCAAGAATTGGAAGCATCTCTCAGCCGCCTCCTCTCTCTGCGGGGCCTGCACCGAAGCGTGCCCGGTGAAGATCGATCTGCATCATCATTTGCTGCAAAACCGCCGAAACGGCGCTAAGAGTGCACCTAATCCTCTCGAGAAAGTCTCCTTCGGAGGTTTCTCACTCATGATGGGCCATCCCGCGCTCTACCGATTAGCTTCAGCTTTTGGTCGGATCTTCCAGCCGCTCCAGAACTTGGTGAACGGGACGATCCTCGATCCTCTTCGCGCCTGGACCGGCTCGCGTAAGCTCCCGACACTGGCACCACAGTCCTTCCATGAGCAGTGGAAGAAACAACGGAAGGGCAAGCCATGACCGGCGGACGAGCCATTATCCTGGGTCGCATCCGCGAGGCCCTGCGGAATAATCCCGCACCGCGTCCCCATACCTCGCACTCTCAGAGCGAAGCTGCAGCTGATCACAACGGCCATGCCCAGCGCGAATGGCTACCCAAGGTTGGGGAGACACTCACAGAGCGAATCGATCTTTTTGCCAAGATCTCCGAGGGCCTGACAACTGAATTCCACCGGGTTCCGACGATGACTGCAGCACGCGATCTGGTTACCAAACTCGCCGCAGAGAGTGGATGGAAAAAAGTCGGCAGTCACTCTCACCATGATGTTGATGCTCTTCTGGAGGGAATCGAACTGCCCATTGTCCGCACCGAGAAGGGTTATGCGATCGACGATCTCGAATCATGCGATGCAGGCATCACCGGCTGCGATGTGCTTGTCGCCCAGACCGGCGGCATCATGGTCTCTGTCGAGAGTGCCGGAGGCCGCGCGCTCTCTGTCCTACCTCCCCATCACGTCGTGATAGCCCGGACATCACAGATGGTTCCCGACCTCAC
>CAIXGT010000208.1 GCA_903919105.1 uncultured Spartobacteria bacterium
CTGCACCCGCGCCTACCGTCTGCTCGTGGACAAGATCGGCTTTGATCCTGAAGACATCATCTTCGACCCTAATATCCTTACGGTCGCCACCGGCATCGAGGAGCACAACAACTACGCCGTCGACTTCATCGAGGCTGTTCGCGAGATCAAGGCAACACTTCCGGGTGCCAAATGCAGCGGCGGCCTGAGTAATATCTCCTTCTCTTTCCGAGGCAATAACCCCGTGCGAGAGGCTATGCACTCGGCCTTCCTCTACCATGCGATCCAGGCCGGTCTCGACATGGCTATTGTGAACGCTGGCATGCTCGAGGTCTACGAGGAGATCAAACCGGAGCTGCTCACGATGGTGGAGGATGTGCTCTTGAACCGTAGGCCCGACGCCACGGAGCGTCTGGTGGATTATGCTGAGGGGCTGAAATCCGTGGGTGGAGATCCCAAGGAACAGAAGGCCGAGCAGGCTTGGCGTTCTGGCACTGTCGAGGAACGTCTTCAGCACGCCCTGATCAAGGGGATCGTTGATAACATCGACGAGGATACCGAGGAGGCCCGCGTGAAGCTGGGGCGTCCCCTGCTTGTCATCGAGGGTCCCCTGATGGACGGCATGCGGATTGTCGGTGATCTCTTCGGGGTAGGTAAAATGTTCCTGCCCCAGGTTGTGAAGAGTGCCCGCGTGATGAAGAAGGCTGTCGCCTATTTGACCCCCTACATGGAGGCCGAGAAAGCGGCCGCATCTGATACTAGTTCCGCAAAAAAGATTCTCATGGCTACCGTCAAAGGTGATGTCCACGACATCGGCAAGAATATCGTTGGTGTCGTCCTCGCCTGCAACGGCTACGAAGTCGTCGACCTTGGCGTCATGGTTTCCTGTGACAAGATCCTCGCTGCGGCTAAGGAGCACAAGGTCGACATTATCGGCCTGAGCGGCCTGATCACCCCCTCGCTCGACGAGATGGTCCATGTCGCCCGGGAGATGAAACGTGCGAATTTCGATCTCCCTCTGCTGATCGGGGGAGCCACCACGAGCCCAGCCCACACCGCGGTGAAGATCGCGGGTGAATACCAGCATCCCGTTATCCATGTGCTCGATGCCTCCCGAGTGGTCGGAGTTGCGGCGGAGCTTCTCTCAGAGGATAGGAAGGATGCTTATCACCTCCAGGTTGAGGCGAATCACAAGCGGCTCCGCGAGGAGCATGCTGGCAAACGGGCCAAGGGAGAGCTTCTGCCCCTCGAGGTCGCCCGTGAAAACTTGACTCCGATCGATTGGAGCATGGCCGACCTCGCCGTGCCCGAAAAGACAGGGGTGCTGACCTTTGACGAGATCCCGCTGGCCGAGTTGGTGGAGTACTTCGACTGGTCGCCCTTCTTCGCCGCATGGGAGATGAGGGGCCGCTATCCCGGCCTTCTCTCTGATCCTGAGATCGGTGCTCAGGCAACAGAGCTCCATCAGGATGCTCTGAAGGTCCTGGAGACTATCGTGGAGGAGAAGCGCTTCCGCGTCCGCGGAGTCTGCGCCTTGTGGCCAGCAAACAGAGTAGGAGATGATGTCGAGCTCTACGCTGACACGCAGCGCTCCTCCGTGATCGGGAAGTTTCACATGCTCCGCCAGCAGAACAAGAAGCCGCCCGGCCAGCCGAACTACTCCCTGGCCGACTTTATTGCGCCACGCGAATCGGGACGCATCGATACCATTGGAGGCTTTGCCGTCACTGCCGGCCCTGAGGTTGGAGAATACGCCGATTCCTTCCAGAATAATCATGACGATTACACCTCCCTGCTTGTGAAGGCGATCGGGGACCGCTTCGCTGAGGCTGCAGCCGAGTGGCTTCACAAGCAGTGCCGAGACCTCTGGGGCTTTGGCAAGACAGAGAACCTGACTAAAGAGGAATTTATCCGGGAGAAGTACCGTGGCATTCGTCCCGCCGCAGGCTACCCAGCCGGGCCCGATCACACCGAGAAGTGGGAGCTTTTCCGCCTTCTCGATGCAACCAAGCACACCGGGATCACCCTCACCGAGAGCCTTGCGATGAATCCAGCGAGTTCGGTCTCGGGGTTGTATTTCGCCGCACCCGAGTCACGCTACTTTGCTGTCGGCAAGCTCGGTCGCGACCAGATCGAGGATTATGCCAAGCGCAAGGGAATGCCCGTAGCCGAAGTCGAAAAATGGTTAGGCCCTTACCTGCAATATGATCCGGATGCGCAACTTATTGGCATCTGCCAATAGGTAGGCTTGGGATTTCGGCGCCGCGCGTTGTTGCTGCTCGCTCGCAGTAGTTCACTACAGCTTCGCTCGCGCGCCTAGCGCGGCATCCAAACTTCCAAGCCTTTATACAAAAAAATATTAGTGACTAAAAACGAGTCTGCCATCGTTTTCGGAAACAGTTATTCTCTGTGATCCAGGTCTTAAAAAGACAATATAGCCGAAAACTTTTCCATTTAGTGGGTCTGAGATTACAAACGGGTGACCAATGTTGGAATTTTGACTATAGTTATTTCCAGGCCCAATAGAGTTATGACCCCAAGTTTGCGCCTCTCTCACCAAATCCAAGTTCCCGTTAAAATCAACCCAACGGAAATCGAGAAATCTTGACGTATTATTTTTAATTTCAAAATTTACAGAGGAACTAGAGCGAGCTGATTTAAGTCCCTGCGGTATTACCTCCTCAAATTTGTAATCCACATTGTTTATCTGTGAATACGCTGACTGCATTACGATCGCCACAAACAACAGTTTTAAAAGTAATTTCATACGTAGCATTAAAGACTCTCAATAAGAGACCCTGCAATACTTTTTAGAATTTAAATATAAAGTCGGTTTTTGACTCCTTGGAATGGGATCAGTTAATAAATACCTCTGCGTCTCTGCGCCTCTGCGGGAGAACAGATCTGAACTCTCTACATAAGAGTGGCGCCCATCTCGGCCAGCGGTGAGCGCTCGCCCTTGGTTAGGGAGATGTGGGCTGTGAGTTTATGGCCCCGCAGTTTGTTGCGGGTGTGGACGAGTCCGTTGGAGCGGCGGTCGACGTAGGGGTTATCGATCTGGGCGGGATCGCCGACCATGACGAGCTTGGAGCCCTTCGACATACGGGTGACGACGGTCTTCGCCTCCAGCGGGGTCAACTGTTGGGCCTCATCGAGGACGAAGAAACGGTTTGGAATCGAACGTCCGCGGATATAGCAGAGGGCCTCGATCTCGAGGAGTCCTCGCTGAATGAGCTGCTCGTAAGGCTTGAGCGGGGTCGTCTGTGCGCTCCCAGTATTCTCTGGCTGCTGGACGGACTGTTTCTTCTGCTTCTTCCGCTCGGAGGCATGGGGCGCACCAGGCCCTTCATTCCGCTGAGGATGGATGGGAAGGAGCACCTCGAAGGCGTCGTAGATTGACTGGAGCCAGGGGTGGAGTTTTTCGTTCAGGGTGCCGGGCAGGAAGCCGAGTGTATCGCCCATGGCGACCACGGGACGGCTGACCGTCATACCGTTGTATTCGCGCTGACCGGTGAGGTAGAGACCCGCGGCGACGGCCATGAGTGTCTTGCCAGTTCCGGCCTGGCCATAGCAGGTGATGAGTGAGATGGAGGGGTCGAGCAGGGCGTCGAGGAAGCAGAGCTGCCCGAGATTCGCTGGGCGAAGCTCGATGCCACGGGGCATCTGGAGGCTCTGAGGAACCTTGAGCCGCTGGAAGTGGCCATTGCCGATATGGCGGGCCGGCATGAGTTTCTGCTCGGAGGCTTCGAGGAGGACATACTCGTTGATCTCGAGTTTGCCGGTGCGGCTCTCCTCCAGATCGATGCTCTGAGCGCTCCCAAAGCGCTGGAGTTCATGGGCCTCGACCTGGATTTTCCGAAGCTCCCCCTCCTCGGCGTCCTCAGCGGAGACCTTGTCATTGAGGTAATCCTGGCAGGTGATCCCGAGGGTCATCGCCTTGAGTTGCATGTTCAAGTCCTTGGTGATGAGGACGGCAGGGGTCTTCTCCTGCTCCTGAAGGGCCAGGCAGGCCGCCATGATCTTGTGATCGACCTGACTCTTGTCCGGGAAGATCTCGATGAACCGCCGGATCGCGGCGGAAGGATGATCAGTGTTCAATGCGTCATTGATGAAGATGCGGACGGTGCCACCCCCGGCGGTCGGGACGCCGCTGATTACTTTGTTGGTCTGATGATCAAAGGTCTGGGTCAGGAAGCGATGCACGGTCCGGGCATTGGCTCCGCGCTCGGTCTGCTCGTTCTTGAACTTGTCCATCTCTCCGAGGACCTCGACGGGAATGAAGATATGATTGTTTTCAAATCGGTTCAGGCAATATGGGTCATGGAGAAGGACATTCGTATCGAGAACGAAGTTCTTCACCGCGCTCGCAGCCTTTTTGAGTTTCTTTTTACCGGTGGCCTTACTAAGAGGAACTACTGGAAGGAGGATGCTCTGTTCTTCGGAGGTTTCCAGCGGGGCGGTTCGGTGC
>CAIXGT010000209.1 GCA_903919105.1 uncultured Spartobacteria bacterium
CCGCGGGCCATCATGTAGAAGAGTTCATCCTCGTTCAGTTCGCCTGAGGTCGCCCCGTGCGTGCAGCGGACATTGTCGGCGAGGATCTCGAGTCCTGGCATGGAGTTGGCCTCGGCCTCATCACTCAGCATCAGGTTACGAACTTTCTGGTAGGCATCCGTCTCGTGGGCAGCCTCCTCGACCTTGATCAAACCCGCAAAGATCGTCCGTGAGGAATCCGCAAGGGCATTGTGGTAGAGCAGATCACTCGTGGCACGGGGAGCGAAATGGTCCTGAAAAGTCCGCTGGTCGATCTCCCGGGTTCCACTCGCAGGATTGATCGAGAGCATGACGCTTCGGGATTCCTCTCCGAGAAGATGACTGTCGCTCTCGCCTCGGATGTAGGCTCCTCCAAGATTCATCTGCAGGGCTGTTGAAACACCCTGCTTCTCCACTTCGGTGGTGTTGATATGAAAGGCGGTTGCCTTGTCACTCCACTCCTGAACACCGACGTAATGGAGCTTTGCATTCGTTCCCAGCGTGAGGTCATTCACGGCAATGGCGAGAGAACGCTCATCCCGTGATGAAACGAAGTGATCAATTACCGTGGCTGAAGCCCCCTCTGCCAGGACGATCAGGGTGTGGGGAAAGATGGTGGCATTCTCCCCCTCGACCCAATGCCAGATCTCAATCGGTTTCTCGATAACGACTCCCTGAGGGACATAAACGAAAGCCCCAGAACGGAGATGGGCATGGTGAAGGGCTGCGAATTTCTTCGAGCCCAGGCGCACATCGGAGGTCATGAAACTCTTGCGGAAGAGTTCCTCGTGATTCTTGGCGGCTTCCTCCATCGGCAGGAGAAGCACCCCGGCAGGCAATCCTACCTGATCGTTGTGGACGAGAACTTCATTCGCAAAGACAAGCTTTGCAGCAAGATCGGTGTGCGCTGAGGAACGAGCCACAAGTGCGGCAGCATCCTGGGATGGAGCAGCGGCATGAAACTCAGAAAGATCGATTGCCTTCAGATTGGCAAAACGCCACGGCTCGTCGTTGCGCTTTGGCTGAGGCAGAGATTGAAAAAGCTCCCAAGCCTCCTGCTGCTCCTTGCGGAACCATGCGGGCCAACGGTTGGAAGTGCCGTTCTCTGAGGGAGGAGTGGTTGAGATACTCATCCGACCGATCCCTCCATCTCGAGATCGATGAGCCGCTTCAGCTCGACGGAATATTCCATCGGGAACTGCTGGACGAGATCGTTCACAAAACCATTCACCGCAAGACTCATGGCTGCTGCTTCGCTCAGGCCACGCTGCTGCATGTAGAAGATTTGCTCCGCGCTGATCTGACTGACGCTCGCCTCGTGCTGGACGGCATTTCCCTGACCGCGAACGCTGATGGCAGGGTAGGTGTCGGTGCGGCTGTGGCTATTGATGAGCAGCGCATCGCACTCGGTATTGTTCTTGCACCCTTTCAAATGCTTCGGGACATGAACCATGCCACGATAAGTCGAGCGGCCTGATCCGAGACTGATCGACTTCGAAATGATGTTGCTGGTCGTGTTGTCGGCCGCATGGATCATCTTGGCGCCGGTATCCTGGTGCTGACCATCACCGGCCAATGCAATCGAGACGACCTCACCTCGGGCCCCCTTCCCCTTCATGACAACGCCGGGATACTTCATGGTAAGCCGGGAGCCGATATTGCAATCGATCCACTTCACCTCGGCATCCTCGTGGGCGATGCCGCGTTTGGTCACAAGGTTGAAGACGTTCGAGCTCCAGTTCTGAACGGTGATGTATTGGATTTTGGCACCTTTCATGGCGACAAGCTCCACTACGGCGCTGTGAAGGGTGGCCGTCTCGAACTTCGGTGCCGTGCAACCCTCCATGTAGGTGAGTTCGGCACCCTCATCGGCGATGATGAGGGTTCTCTCGAACTGACCGAAGTTCTGGGCATTGATGCGGAAGTAGGCCTGAAGCGGATGCTTCACCTTCACTCCTGGCGGGACATAGATGAAGCTCCCTCCACTGAAAACGGCAGAATTGAGTGCCGAAAACTTGTTGTCACCGCTTGGGATCACCTTGCCGAACCACTTCTTGAAGATCTCGGGATGCTCCTTCAGACCTTCGGTGGATCCGACAAAGATGACACCTTGCTCGCCGACAGCAGCCTTGATGTTCGAGTAGGCCGCCTCGCTGTCGAACTGGGCCTCCACACCAGCGAGGAACTTACGCTCCTGCTCGGGAATACCGAGACGCTCGAAGGTCTTCTTGATGTCATCGGGAACCTCATCCCAGGTCCGCTTGGGAACCTGTCCTTGGGAGAGGTAGTATCGGATATTCTCGAAGACGATATTCTCAAGATCCTTGGTTGCCCAATGAGTCGGCATCGGCTTTTCGAGGAACTTGCGGTAGCCCTCCTTGCGAAAGGCACGAACCCAGTCGGGGTCGCCCTTCACATCGCTGATGTAGTCGATCGTGGCCTCGTTCAGTCCGACGCCTGCATCGAAGGCGTAGTCCATCTCATAGCGAAAATCACCGACGGAACGGTCAATATCGATGTCGGGTTTGGTTTCGGTGCTCATATAAAAGGTAGGTTAGGCTGAAGTCAGTTAGACTTTTAGGATCTGAGTCTTGGTTCTGATGGGTTCTGGCAAGTAGTCTAATAGTCTAAACTGCTAATGCCTTTTTAGGCGGCCTTAATGCCGTATTCCTTCTCGACCCAGTCATAGCCCTCAGCCTCAAGCTTGAGGGCAAGATCCTTGTCGCCACTGTGGATGATTCGTCCATCGGACATGACATGGACCTTGTCAGGAACGATGTAGTCGAGCAGGCGCTGGTAGTGGGTGATGACGAGCATGCCGATATTCGGGCCACGGAGGGCATTCACACCAGCCGAGACAATCTTGAGTGCATCGATGTCGAGACCGCTATCGGTCTCGTCAAGCACCGCATAGGAGGGCTCGAGCATCGCCATCTGGAGAATCTCACAACGTTTCTTCTCACCACCGGAGAAGCCTTCGTTCACCGAGCGTGAGGTAAAATTACGGGGCACGCTCAGCGCGTCCATCTTGGCGTAGAGCTTCGCGTAGTAGTCGGTTGCTTCGAGTTCCTCTCCCTCAGGAAGACGGGCCTGAAGCGCGGCACGGATGAAGTTGGCGATGGTGACGCCGGGGATCTCCATCGGATACTGGAAGGCTAGAAAGAGTCCGAGGCGGGCGCGGACATAAGGCTCCAGACCCAGAATGCTCTCCCCGTCGAGGAGGACGTCACCGGAGGTCACGGTGTAATCGGGATGGCCGGCCATGATCTTTGCGAGCGTGCTCTTGCCTGCGCCGTTCTTGCCCATGATGGCATGAACTTCCCCCTTCGGTATATCGAGGGTCAGTCCCTTAAGGATCGGATTATCGCCAATGGAGGCGTACAGGTCTCGGATGGAAAGTGAGTGAGCGGACATGGTCGGTTACTTGATGGTTGGTTTGGATTGATAGATTTTTTTAGAAGTTGTACTGCAATCGGCACAGAGGCCGCGCAGCGAGACATCGTGCTGGGTCACCAGAAATCCGGAGGGGAGTTTCCACCCCTTGTCCTGGTTTTGGGAAAATTCGATGTCGGAAATATGACCGCATTCCGTGCAGTGAAAGTGGCCGTGCTCCCGAAGATTGGCGCAAAAGCGGGTCGGTTCCCGATCGACATGAACAGCCTTCACCAAGCCGCTTCCCACCATGGTCTCAAGACAGTTGTAGACCGTGGCGAGCGAGATAGAGGGCATCCGCTTCTGGGCCCGGATAAAGACCTCTGTGGCCGTGGGATGATCCCGCTTGTCCATCAGCACCTCGTAAACCTGACGACGCTGCGGCGTGAGCCTCAGTCCTCCCTGCACCATGGCCGAAGCATACTGCCCCATCGGGCTATCGTTGTCGGGAATAGAAGAAGATTTCTTCATGAGATGGAGCCTCAAATTATCACCCAAGTCGACGCCTTCAAGCTCAATCAATAACTATTCTAAATAAGGAGCACTCACTGTGTCTGTGAGAACTCAGCGTGCGGTTTTTCCGACATCAGGATCAGGCAGAGAAGATTGATTGAGTCTTCGTAGTACTCCTCCCTGCTACCCAACGCATACCACTCCACCTTTTCCTTCCAAGCCGTCATGCCAAGCGCCATGGCTGCCACTCCGGTCGGGGTGATAAAGCAGGCCGTCTCAAAGTCGCTATTATGCAGCGGTTGTCCATTCAGTCGGTACCCGGCCCTGAAGTGTTCCGGATCTTTCACGTTCATCACGGCCCATTGCATGAAACGATCAAGGATCTTCTTGGCACGCAAGTCATCGGTAGCGAGCGCAGCCCAACCGATTCTCCACGGGACGCGGCAGGCGTTGTAGTAAAAGTCCCCATCATGACGCCCTTCCAGAAAGCCGGGCCGAGCAGGGACCCAGTGTCCCTTCTTCTCAATTGCAAAATCGGGCACAAGGCCGGTTTTCGTGGCAGAGCCGTATTGCAACTGGTCAAGTTGTAACTCGTTGAGAATTTCATACGAGCGATCCTCCACCTTACTCCAGAGTTGATCACCCGTTACTTTCCGAAAGGCGTGGAAATGATCCGGCATGAAGTCTGAGGGGCGAGTTTGCCCCGGGGCTTTATTCCAATCACCAAGACGCAGCGAAAAATCGGACCGGACCAAGGATAATCCTATCGCGTTGATCAAGCTCCTGGCTTCCATCAGATAGGTATTATCCCCCCAGCGTTCATGAGCCAGCAGAAGGGCGTAGGCGATATCGAGTTCCCCGTCGGTGGCGCAGTCATTTTTCCCAGGTCGCTCATTCGCTGGAATCTTCCAGCACATGAAGATGGGATTGATCGATGAAGGGAAACGCTTCCGAAAGCTGTTCAGGCCATCGAACTGTTTTTTGGCCTCGGGATCCTCATCGGCCATGAGCGCAGTAATAAGCATCCCATATCCCATCGCCTCGGAGACCGTTGCTCCCTTCCCATTGTAGTCCACCTTGAAGTCTCCCGGGAATCGTACGGAGGGCTGCAGGTATTTCTGCTTCCAGTAGCCGTAGTAGC
>CAIXGT010000210.1 GCA_903919105.1 uncultured Spartobacteria bacterium
CGTGGCCATGGCTTTCGTGATTCCCCGCGCCGTGCTCCACGGCGACGTGGGTGTCGTGGGTGATGGATACGCTCATGAGACTATAGATTATTCCGGGAAGATGGACCGGTCAAGGAAACGGCCTTTGTGGGACTCGGCATGGCAACAGCGGCCGGAGTCCGCGCACCGGCATTCTTCTGCTGGCGGGGCGCCAGCCATTTCTGAAACTCCTCCTCGGAAACAATCTTGATCGGGGCTTTCATGTTGTAGTGACCGGTTCCGCAGAGCTGGTTGCAGGCGAGCTGGAAGTCACCGGTCTGCGTGGCTTGGAACCAAACCCAACCAATGGTACGACCCGGTACGCAATCCTGATAGAGACGGAACTCCGGCACATAAAATGAGTGGATCACGTCTCGGGAGTGAAGCAGGACATGGATGGGTCGGCCGACAGGAATGACGAAATCAGTAGTGATGACATCCTGCGAGGTCTTGGGATTCTCCGCATCGGTACCGAAGGGATTCTGCGGCGTGATTTTGCGAACATCCATCGGGGCAAGAGTGCCACTGACACCGGGATAGCGGAATTGCCATCCGAACTGGTAGCTGGAGACGTCGATCGTCAGAGCGTTGTCAGGTGCGGGCCTGTGGATCTGTTCCCAGATGCGATTACTGTAGATTGCAAGGGCGAGAAAAACGACCGTAGGCGCTGTAGTCCAGATGATCTCCAGCGTGTTATTCCCATGGCTATAATGGGCAGGGACTCCAGGGCGACGCCGATAGACAATCAGGTAGTAAATGTAGACCCCCTGTGTCAGTACAAAGACTACGGCCGTTAGCCAGAATATCATCTTGATGATTGAGTCAATCTGGAGGCCTACGGTGGTGACACAGGGCGGAAGACCATAGATATTCCCATTACGCTGCTCGGCAAAGAGACCTCCCGCCATCAGAATTGATGCGAGAAAAATGCCGCCTGATAGACAGCGGGAAGCCATCCGTTTGGTGAAGAGAGAGGAAAGCATGGTGGTGATCATTTCGTGGTCGGAGCAGATCCCGATGGAGCAGCGGGCTTGACCGGAGGATTGGCCAGAAGTTGCTCTTGGGTCCAGGAATCAGTCTGGGCTGCGTCGGCTTTCCGGATTTGGGCCACAAATTCCGGCGTGATAGCAGGGGCGTTGTTACCCCAGTCAGAACGGATATAGGTCAAGATATCGGCAATCTGTTCGTCGGAGAGTTGCTTCCACGGCACCATGGCGTTGTTGTATTGCTGCCCCTTGACTTCGAAGGGTCCCTGAAGGCCATTCAGGACAAGCAGAACGAGGTGATTTTCAGCATGTATCCCTTCGGTAAGAACCCACTCGCTCCCTGCGAGCGGAGGGAATTGGCCTGCGACCCCCATACCCGTCGCTTGGTGACAAACAACGCAGTTCTGAGTGTAGAGGCGCTTGCCGACAACCTTAGGGTCGACAGGTGCTGCCGCAGCGACGCCTCCACCAGCCCAATTCACAGCATTCGACTCATAGACATCCTGACTAAAGCCCCCGCTGTTAAAGGCAAGGTAGAAAGCCCCCCAGCAGAGAGCGAGCATGAACGTCCCAACAAGCCATGGCGAGAGGGGCCTATTGGTATCCTCGGATCCCTGCTCTTGGTAATGATTTTGATGATCTTGATTCACGGCGATTCCTCGTATCGTCTTATTTTGTAGCCCCTATCTTCTTCACAGGAGCCTCCGGCAACGGGTAATCATGGCGCAGGGATAGAAGATAGGCGACCAAGTTCTTGGCCTCGGCCGTCGGTACCACTTCGTACCCCTCCTTAGGAGCATCGTCGCCCGTGAGGTTGAGTGCATCGTCAGCTCGTTGACCCTGGATTTTACGGGTCAGGAATAAATGGCTGAAACAAGGCATAACCGACCCTTCGCAGACGGCAGCAGGATGATAGAGATGTATGAGATGCCACTTGGCGTCAGGGCGTCGCACTCCCACATTCGAGAGATCCTGGCCGAGACGACGTGATCCCAGGAAGGCCGTGCTATCGCGCAGGTAGTCGCGGGCGACGGAAGGCCGAACACCCCATCCACGATCAACATCCGAAGTCGTGATGCTCAGTTGTCGTATCTGCTGGCTATGGCAGGAAATGCAACCCTCGGTCGCATAGACTCGCTGTCCTGCGATGGCCTGACCGCCATAGGTGGGAGGAAATGATCCTCCGTTGTCTGGATCGGGAACGGGGGTAAGACGGCCGAGATGGAGCGCGGGATA
>CAIXGT010000211.1 GCA_903919105.1 uncultured Spartobacteria bacterium
ATCCCCCCGCTCGCTTTGACGTCACCACCCGGATCACCCGCGTGGAAGAAGAGCCTTTCAAGAGCGAGGGGAAGGTCCTCACTGATCCGGGATGGCAGGCCGTCTATGGCAAGCATGCGGTCGCCGAGGGCGAAGAAGATGCGAAGACTTTAGTTCCGGTTGCTGGTTCCAAGGGAGCACTGGAGGCCGCACGCACGGACTCGCTTCAGGTACATGAGACCCAGACGCGTCCCCCGGCCCGCTACAACGAAGCGACCCTGCTCAGCGCCATGGAAGGCGCGGGTAAGCTGGTCGAGGATGAGGAACTGCGCGAGGCCATGAGCCTGCGCGGGCTTGGCACTCCGGCCACGCGCGCCGCCATCATCGAAGGACTCCTGGGCGACGGTTATGTCCTGCGCGAGGGACGCGACCTCACCGCCACCAGCAAGGGCATGGCGCTGGTCAACCTGCTCAAGCACATGGGCGTGGCTGTCCTGACTTCGCCGGAACTGACCGGCGATTGGGAGCACAAGCTCAAGCAGATGGAGGCCGGAGAGTTCCAGCGCCCTGAGTTCATGGAGGAGATCCGCGTCTTCACACGCGACATCATCACGAAGGCCCAGGGCTTCACCGACGATGCCGAGGGAGCCTTCCCCGACCTGGAGGTCGTTTGCCCCAAGTGCGGCAAGGGCCCCTTCAAAGAGAACGTCCGCCAGTTCAAATGCCGAAACTGTGACTTGAGTCTCTGGAAGTCTTTGGCCGGTCGGCCGCTGGAGCGCCCCGAGATCACCGAGCTACTCACTAAAAAAGCCGTAGGACCCCTTGATGGCTTCCGCAGCCGCTTCGGGAAACCTTTCTCCGCAGAGCTAGAGTTTGATCCGGAGTTCAAGCTCAAGTTCGTTTTTGGTGAACGCGAGGGAGATCCCGCTGCCGAGGCGGCCATCCGCAATTCCGAGGCCATCGCCCCCTGCCCTGTCTGCAAAAAAGGCACTATCCGCGAGGGCGTTACCAGCTACGTGTGCGACCAGTCGATCGGCACGGAGAAGTCGTGCGAGTTCCGCACCGGCAAGACCATCCTTCAGCGCTCCATCCCAAGAGAGGAAATCGTCAAACTTGCCGAGACCGGCAGAACGAACCTCATCGCTGGATTCGTCTCCAAGAAAGGGCGCAAGTTCGCCGCCTACCTCAAACTGGATGGAAAAAAGGTTAGCTTCGAGTTTGAGCCTAGGGAACCAAAGGCTCCGAAAGCCGGGGGTGCCGAAGGGGATGGATCAACCGTCAAGCGCGGTCGCTTCGGCAAACCACTCAAGCCCAACCTCACCACTGACGCCGTGGCTGAGGCCGTGGAGAAGAAGACAGCCAAAGCTTCAAAGACAACCAAGCCCAAAAAGGCCGCAGTTAAGAAAACTGCTGCTAAGAAAAAATCGGCTGAAGCTCCGGTCTAAATTTTCCTTGAGGCGCACCCACACCCTCCGCCGCACCCCGGCTTCTTGCGCCGCCTGAACCAGCGGGTGACAAAAAATGCCACGGCGGCGACGACTATTCCAAGGGCTAAGGCTGTCTGGAGTTCTGGTGTCACAGGTTCAACATATCACAAATACCTTCTCGTTCCGTTCCTGAGTTCCTGAGTTCCTGAGTTCCAAATTAATTCTGCTTTCCCTCTAGTGAAAGCCCATCAAGCGGCCACCTTGGTAGATTAAGAAGGAGAGGGCATAAGCCGTGCCGGTCATGTAGCAGAACTGAAAGAGTGGCCAGCGGAAGCTGTTGGTCTCCCGGCGCACGACGGCTAGCGTGCTGACACACTGCATGGAGAAGACAAAGAAGATAAGGATGGAGAGGCACGTCAGCGGGGAAAAGACGGGTGTGCCGTCCGGTCGCTGCTGCTTGCGCAGGGTCTCTCCCAGCATGTCGGGGGCATCGCCTTTCTTC
>CAIXGT010000212.1 GCA_903919105.1 uncultured Spartobacteria bacterium
GGTGGTCGTGTCGTCAAGGGAACTAAGTTTGAGAATATCCGTGACGCTGGGGATCCAGTCGAGTGCGCGCGTGCTTACGACGCTCAGGGTGCCGACGAGTTAGTCTTTCTCGATATCACCGCCTCACACGAGGGACGCGCCACGATGCGCGAGGTGGTCGAGAAGACCGCGGATGCCTGCTTCATGCCACTAACTGTCGGTGGTGGAATCCGTAAGGTGGAGGATGTGCGCGCCATGCTACTGGCCGGAGCCGACAAGGTGAGCATGAACACCGCCGCCCTGGATGATCCGAATCTCGTGAATGCCTCCGCCGAGGGGTTCGGCTCCCAGTGCGTCGTGGTCGCCATTGATGCACGCAGGGATGGGCAGGGTGGATGGATCGTCCACACCCACGGTGGTCGGAGGCCGACCACCTGGCAGGCGGTTGATTGGGCCAAGGAGGTCGCCAAGCGCGGTGCCGGGGAGATCCTCCTCACCAGCATGGATTCCGACGGGACCAAGAAGGGATACGATCTCAAACTCACCGCCGCCGTGAGCGACGCCATCGGTATACCGGTAATCGCCAGCGGAGGGGCGGGAGATATCGCTCACATGGCCGAGGTTCTTACGGTCGGGAAAGCCGACGCCGTCCTTGCCGCCAGCATCTTCCACTTCGGACATTATACGGTTGGCGATGTGAAGAGGGAGTTGGCCAAACACGGCATTCCGGTCAGGAAGCCGGTATAAGGGGAATGATTGGGATTTTCCGCTCTCGCTCCCCAGAGTAGCGCCCCTTTTTTTAAATTGGGCTTCGCTGCGGGTAGTCTATCCCATTCCGTCCAACAGTCCGGCATTTCACGCCCAGCATCGTTCTGCTGCGCTCGCAGCAGTTGACTACAGCGGCGCTTGCTGACCTAGCGCTGCATCGAAACTTCCAAGACTCGAAAAGAAGTTTACATACATTACAACTTGATGCTTGCAAGCATTGGAACCTGAGGCATTATAAACCCATATGAAAAAGTCCCTCTATATTAACGGAGTCCCCGAGCTCCTCGTTCTACGCCTTCTTTCCAAGGAGGAGAAGTATGGATACCAGTTGGTTGCTGAAATCAGCGCCCGATCCAATGAAGCCTTCAGTTTTGGCGAGGGTTGCATTTATCCGATTCTTCACAGACTGGTAGCCCAAAAGCATCTCTCATCCCGAAAGGAAACCGTCGATGGCAGGCCACGTTTTTATTACAGGGCCACCAAGAAGGGGGAGGCGTACGCGTTGAATCTGCAGTCCGAATGGAGTCGGATCGTGGCCGGCGCCGAGGCAGTGCTTGGAGTGCTCTACGTCTAAGATAACTCAGCCCGCCATGACTAAGATAGCTTGGCTGCGTGAAGTGCGTTTTGCACGGGCGACCCTGACTTCCATCCCCATCTAACCAAAAGCAATTTCCTATCAAACCCTAATCAACATGAAAAAAATTCTAACTCTCCTCGTCTTGGCGACCTTTGTAATCACTCTCCACTCCGAACAGTTGTCGCCTTCAGATTTAGTTCAGATGAC
>CAIXGT010000213.1 GCA_903919105.1 uncultured Spartobacteria bacterium
ACTTCCGTTTGAAGTAGTCATCGGGTTATTCTTCATAATTCATCCCTCAGCCTTCATAATTTTCATTTCATGGGATTCTCCACACAGATCGATTCAGTCCTGGCTGCTCCACCCGCGGAGCTGAGAGCCTTCCGTCGTTTGCTGGAACCTTGTGGCGACAAGGGGCTGGAGGAACTTGCCCGTCGCTCGGCTTCGGTAACACGCCGGCATTTCGGACGAACGATGCGGATGTTCGCTCCCCTCTATCTCTCTAACGAGTGCATCAATTCCTGCGCCTATTGTGGTTTTTCCCGGGACAATGCCATTCTGCGCGTGACCCTCGAGATTGAACAGGTTGCCGCCGAGGCACGGCATCTTGCCGCCGAGGGATTCCGCAATGTGCTGCTTGTTGCCGGCGAACATCCCAAGTTCGTCTCGGGAGGCTATCTTCAAAAATGCCTGGAACGCCTTTCCGGGGAGATCCCGAGCCTCTCGCTGGAGGTGGCTCCGATGGAGACCGAGGAGTATCTCCCGCTCGTGGCGGCGGGAGCCGAAGGTCTTGTTGTCTACCAAGAGACCTATGACCGCTCAGTTTACCCTGAGCTCCACACCGCGGGGCCGAAGAAAGATTATGACTGGCGTCTGGATGCTCCGGAGCGGGCCCATGCCGCGGGATTCCGCAGGCTTGGCATCGGCGTACTGTTCGGCCTCTCCGAATGGCGCGGCGAGGCCACGGCCCTGGCGGCGCATCTGCTCCATCTGCAGCGTGTCTGCTGGACTTCCCAGATCACGGTGAGCCTGCCGCGACTCCGTCCCGCGGCTGGATCCTTCGAGCCGAAATTTTCCTTCGACGATCGCGACCTCACCCAGCTGATTTGCGCCCTCCGTCTGACCTTTCCACAGATCGGCATCATCCTGAGCACGCGAGAACCTGCCCCGTTGCGTGATGCTCTGGCGCCGCTTGGCATCACGATGATGAGCGCGGGAAGTCATACTGAGCCGGGCGGCTACACCGGACAGGGGGCGGATCAGCTCCATCAGACAATAAAAGGGAAAATGGTTGAGGCAACCTGTGGAAGCACCTCCGCCACTGAGCAGTTCTCGATCAGCGATGACCGCACGCCGGCCGAGGTTGCCGCCATGTTGATGACGCGTGGGCTGGAGCCGGTCTGGAAAGACTGGGATGCCGCGATCCTCACGATGAGCGCCGCATGACCGCGATCATTGTCAACGGGGAACAAAAGGAGACTAGGGCTGAGAGGTTGGAAAATCTCCTGAATGAACTTGGCCTGAATCCGTTGCTGATCCTTATAGAATACAATGGCCAGGCATTGCCTCGATCGGAGTGGGAGGGTGTTAGGATTGTGACGGGTGACAAACTGGAACTCCTCTCTGTTGCCGCCGGGGGGTGATCGTTCTTTGAAAAACTCCGTGAAACCAACCACTCTTCTCTGGGCTAACCGCCAGCGGTCCCCTTCCTTTAGAGTCGATATGTCCTTAATCCGCAGGATCGTGGAGGCAGCCTTGCCCCTCTGTGTCGCCAAGCCCCGGCACAAGGGGAAGGGGATGCAACTTCCTCCTGAGGTGGAGATCACACTTCTGGGTGAACGTGCGATCGCCAAGGTGCACGGGGAGTTCCTAGACGATCCGTCCCCGACTGATGTCATCACCTTCGAGCACGGAGAGATACTGATCTGTGTGCCGATCGCCGCAGCAAATGCCCGCAAGTTTAGTCATCCCGTAGATCACGAGGTGGCCCTGTGCGCCATCCATGGCCTTCTTCACCTACTGGGCTACGATGATCTGACCTCGCAAGAGCGAATAATCATGCATGCCCGTCAGGAGGAAATTTTAGAGGCTGCCCTTCGGGAGGTATGCTAGCGTTCGGCTCATGAGAGAAGCTGCCGTTCAGCGCGAGGAAATTCCCGATACGGGTGATTACGCCCTTGTTGCCCGCGCTGCCGAGCTCTGCAATCCCTTTCTGGATGCCTTGGGTGAGGTGACCCTTTCGATCCGGGGACCAGTGGCCTCTTCGGTGCTGAACTGGAATGCAGCACTCTTCACCCCGATCATTTACCCGACACTTCTGAAGGTCATCGCCTTGGCTGCTGAGGGGGGGAGTTTTGAGCTCACGGCTCTGGATTGTGTCCTGGACAAGGCGCTACCCTCGCCTGTTCGACTGACAAGCCGTGATGAAGGGAAGAGGCTTCTGCTCGGTTTGCTGGCTCCGCGTGGTGACCGGTTGATCGAGCGTTATCGATCAGCTGTCCAGGCAGGTAACTCTCCCGGACACCTGGCAATCACTCATGCTCTGCGAGCCAATTTGTTTCATCTCCCTCCAAGGGTGATGATCACCTCGTACCTTTTGCAGGAGGGAATCGGCGCTGGTCTGGATGGCCGGGATATTTCCCGTTTCCTGATCGATGGGATCGGAGCGTCAAGAGACCTTTCCCGTCCCGAGAGTATCATGCCCGTGAGTCAGCCATGCAGGGGATGAACCAACCGGGGCTTCTCGATGCCCCCCAAGCCGAGCTGTCGGAGAATCTCGATCTCCCTTGGCTTGTTGTGGTGCACAACGATCCTGTGAATCTCATGAGCTATGTCGCGATGGTCTTCCGCCGGATCTTCGGATGGACGCGGGAGCGCGCCGAGAGGCACATGATGGAAGTCCATACCAAGGGGCGCTCGGTTGTCTGGGGTGGCGGCAGGGAACAGGCCGAGCACTATGTCCAGCAACTCCACTCTTTCCTCCTACTGGCGACGCTGGAGAAGTCTTCCTAAGTCATCTTGAGGGACTAACGCCGATGATCTTCGAACGCTCAAAAAACGGAAACTTCCGCTTTAGCAGGATCCATCCTTTGCTGGGCGAGCTGCTGCAGGCCGTCGCGATAGACCCCTGGGAGCGCTATCCCGACGGGAGTGCGCGCTTGTTGCCCTCACCCGGCGAAAGTGAGGATCTTGAGGATCTGCGGCTTGATTGGCAGGATCATGTGCAGCCGGGCCTACGGCATCATTTTGACCTGGAGCGGGCCGTAGTGACGGAGGACCTTGCTTGCATGATTCAGCGGAAAGAGAAGATCCCCTCCTGGACCTTGGAGATCTCTCCCGATCACTCGGATGCCTGGTTGACGACGCTGAACGCCCTCCGCCTTGCCCTTGCCGAGGAGCATCGGTTTACCGAAAAGGATCTCTCGGAAAAAACGCCCTCTGATCTCGAGACCGAGCGTGGCCTTGCCTTGATGCAAGTGAACTTCTACGCCTTCATCCAGGAGTGTCTTCTCCAGGCTATAGAAGATGAGTCGGGCGTGTAGTTGGGTATTAGGAACGGGAAGTTGAGCTATGGAAGAGGCCCGCGCCATTCTGCTGCGACGTTATAAATTCTCCGAGAATAGTCTCGTCGTCATCTGGCTGACCGACAGGCATGGCAAGGTGAAGACGACGGCCCGCAGTGCCACCAAGCCTGGAGGGCCCTTTTCCGGGAGATTGGAGCTCTTCACCGTTGCTGGAATCGCCTTTAAATCTCCCAAGAACGGCGATCTTCACACTCTCAGTGAGGTGGTGGTCGAGACAGAGTCTCTTCTTCCCGCGACCTATTCCACCATCCTTTCAGCGTCCTACTTTTCCGAACTCTGCGATCTGTTCACCGAACCGATGCATCCGGTTCCCGAAGTTTTTGCTTTATTGGAACGCGCCTGGGGATTCCTTCGCGCACAGGCGCCGAGTCGTCGTGCTGTTACCCATTTCGAAACCGAATTGGCAAAGTCTCTTGGTATCCATGACCCTTCGGTTCCCGCTCACCGATCCTTGGCAACCGTGGCGCATAAGCTGCCGGAAAGCCGCCCACGCCTGCTGGAGCAACTCGCCGAGAGCCCGTGAATCTTCGTTCATTCACCTGCAAGGTTGTTTTGTTACTCGTGCTTGCGGGGATGGCTGCTGCAACAATTCATCAACTCAAAGCTGGCGATGTCTCCGTCGCAAGCACCCCTCTTCTCAAGACTCCTTGCGAGTATTATTCCTACTGGAAGCAAAAATACCTAAACCCCTCCGTGCGGTTTCCCGGAGACTGGAAGGTCAACTATGACGGGAAGGGGGCGACTGTCTCCGAGGCGATAGGCTATGGGATGCTAATCACCGCACTCATGGCCGATAAAGATTCCG
>CAIXGT010000214.1 GCA_903919105.1 uncultured Spartobacteria bacterium
CAGACGCAAAGGAGTCGGCCCCGCGCGCCGTCAGCATCTCCTCGAGGTGAATGTGCGAACGGCAAGTATGAAACGTCAGCATCGTGGCAAGGCGAGCGGCTTTCTTTGGAGAGCATTCTTCATCGTGATCGTGCTCGGCCTACTGGCGGCTGGAGCTCGGATCGCTTGCGAAAAATTCTTTTTCAAGAACCCCGAGTATGATCTCAAGCACCTAGTCGCCCATCTTAACGGGGTACTGTCACAGGAGGAATTGGTGAACCTGACTGGCTTCACGGAGGGGAAGAACATCTTTGGTCTCGACCTTGAGCAGGCGAACCAGAAACTGGCCGCCCTCCCCGAAGTGCGCTCCGTAAGCATCGAGCGGACGTTACCCGACACCATCGAGGTGGGGTTGGAGCCGCGTGCACCAGTTTTCCTGTTTGTTGCCCCGGGAGAGAGCGAGGCGGCTGCCGGTGAATCATTCATCCCCGGCAAGAGTTTCCTCTGCGATAAGGATGGAGTCATGATGCGTCCCGCCAGACTCGATGACAGATTTCTAGGGCTTCCCGTGCTTTGCGGCGTTTCTCTGGGCAATGCTGTCCCGGGCAAGAAACTGGAGAGCTCGTCACTCGCCACGGCCCTGCTGTTGAGGCAGGTGCTTTCTGAACTTCCCGAAGAGACATTCCAGATCAGCTCGATCGATGTTTCCAAGCCCTATGCCGCCGTCGTGACTGATGCCTCGGGTGCTAAATTCACATTTGGAACCCTTGGTGAAGCCGACATGCCGGCACAGCTCGCTCGTCTCCGCAAACTGCTCGACCATTGCCAGGAAACCGGCCGAAAGATTCAGACCGCTAATCTCATGGTCAGCCGCAATACGCCCGTTACTTTTGTGCTTACGCCCGAGCAAGGGTCTGACAAAATAGCACCCGTCGCCTCCTCCAAAAAACCCCCGAAGCACAACTAGCCTCCGGCAACCCACTTTTTCGCCATGGCCAACGAGCAAATATTTGTGGGACTCGAAATCGGAACGACGAAGATCAGCGTCATCGTCGCCGAAGCCAGGGCCGATGATCAGATCAGCATTCTCGGGGTGGGGGAGACCCCGTCACGAGGCGTGCGCAAGGGGGAGATCGTCGATATGGAGACTGTTACTGAGTGCGTGCGCGAGGCGATCCTCGATGCCGAGGACAAGACGAATGTTGAAATCGGCAATGTCTGGGTCGCGATTACGGGATCCCATCTGGCAAGCTTCAATAACCGTGGCTCCCTGGCTCTTCGCGGCGAGAGGCAGATCGAACCCGAGGACCTGGAGGCCGTGGAGGTGAATGCAAAGGAGGTCGCCATCCCCACACCGAATACCTTTCTCCACACCATTCTTCAGGCTTATCACGTCGATGGGAATCAGAACGTCATCGATCCCCTTAAGTCGGAGGGAGCGCTGTTGGAGGCCGATTTTCACATTGTTCACGGGATCAAAACGCGGATCCACAACACGCTTCGCTGCATCGAGTCGCTGAAGATCGGCATCGAGGATGTCGTGCTCAGTTCGCTCGCCAGCGCCCAGGTTGTTCTTTCCCAAGATCAGAAGAACTACGGGGCTCTTATGATCGATATCGGAGGTGGAACGACTGATTACCTGGTCTATATCGATGGCGCCATCCGCCATAGCGGCGTGCTGGCTCTGGGAGGTGACCACATCACCAATGACATTTCCGTGGGGCTGAGGCTGCCGATTGCCAGGGCTGAACTTCTCAAGACCGAGGAGGGTTCAGCATCCGACCCGGTGAGTTCCGAGGGTGGGATTATCTCGCTGAAGAACGACCCCAGATTCCTCGGTTGTGATGTCGATCGCATCTCCCTTGAAACGATCATTCACCTCCGAGTGAAGGAAATCTTCGAACTGATCCGCCGTGACATCGAGTCCTCGGGTGAGGGGATGATGGATCTCATCCGGGGAGTCATGATCACCGGTGGCTGTTCCAAGCTAAAAGGAATCGCCCAGGTTGCCGAGGAGGTCTTTGACATTCCGGTGGAGCTCACACGTGCCCGTAATGTCAGCGGCGCCACTCAGATTTTCGAGGACCCTCAATACTCCACCGCAATCGGACTGACCAAATACGCGAGGCTCGTGACCAAGAATATCGCGCCCGAGAGTATGCTCGACCGGTTCACCCAGGGGCTTGGAAGTCTCTTCAAGAAACGTTCCCGATGAGTATCTCACCATCCCGTCGGATCCTGGCCGGTATTGGCAATGCCGGAGTCACCGTGCTCGACCTGCTTTCCGTCGAGTGCCCGGGCATGACAGGACTTCTGGCCGTCAACAATGATCCCGATTCGCTGAACGCCTCCATTGTCCGTGACAAAATCGAGGTGCCCGAGGGAGATCCGGGGGAGGGTTTCCGCGTGATCGACGAGGAATTTGGACGGACCGTTGAGGGGGCCTCCGCGGTCATTCTTTGCGGTGGTCTCGGTGGGGAGACAGGTTCCTTCCTTCTGCCGGCCTTGGCCATTCGAGCCAAGTCGGCTGGATTGACTACGATGGCCTGTGTTGGCATGCCCTTCTCCTTCGAGGGAAAGCACAAGAGGGACCTTGCCGAGCGGGCCTTGGAGAAACTGCAAGAGATCTGTGATGCCGTTGTCGTGATCGGGAATGATCAACTCTCCGGCGGATCTCCATCGATAGCTGCCGTGGGTGAGGCCTTCGTTCTTTCCGACCGGACCCTGTTAGCCGCCCTTCTAGCACTCACCGGGATGCTCTCCACTTCGGGACCCGTGAAGATCACCCGTGCTGACATTCACAATGTACTTGGAAAACCTGGTGCGCTCACCCATTTCGGATTTGGGAAGGCCGAGGGATCCAACCGGCTCCACGAGGCGCTGGAGAGAGCCCTGAAGAGTCCCCTCCTAACCCTGCCCGGCAAGGGGTCGGCCCTCAAGGAGTCGTCGATAATTCTTCTCCTGCTCCGCGGGGCCAAAGACATTTCCTTTGCGGAGGTTCAGGCCGTTGTCGGTAAAATTGAACAAATTGTCGGTGATAGCTGTCAAATAAAAGTGGGAGTCCACGCGGATGGACCTCTCGGATCGGCTCTGGAGCTCTATCTCCTGGCCTCTTCAGGAGGGATCGTCAGGAAACCCGCCAAAACAAGTGAAAGCAACGAATACGGCGAGCCGATCGGTCCGAATAGCCCAAGCAGTCGGATTGGGACAATCGGGACACAGTTGCCCCAACCACCCCAACCACCTCAACCAACTGGTGAGGAGGAGATGCTTTCAGGACACATTGAAGGGGCAAAGGGCGCTGACGAGCTCTTCCCGGTTCAGACAAAGCCTGCTTCCAAGTCGGGAAAGAAGGTCGCTGCCACTTCCAAGCAGATGCAGGGAACGCTTGCCTTGGACACCTACCAGCGGGGCCGCTTTGACAAGAGCGAGCCGACCATCGTCGAGGGTGAAGATCTTGACGTTCCCACCTTTCTTCGCAAGGGGATCAAGCTCAACCCACCCACCAGGAAATAGCGGATAAGCACCCCCACCATGAAACCGGACAAATTTACAGCCAAGATGCAGGAGGCCTTCAACGGTGCGATCGACATCGCCTCAGGTCTTGGCCAGCAAGAGATCGGGAACGAACATTTCCTGCTCTCTCTACTCGCCCAGAGTGAAGGCCTCACCCGTCCCGTTCTGGAGAAGATGGGAGTGGCCGTTCAGCCTTTCATTGCCAAGCTCGAGTCGGCTTCCGCAGCTCTGCCAAAGGTCCACGGAGGTGCTCAGCCCTTTGTTGGCAACGAACTCCGCAAGACCATCGACTCCGCCGAGGGGGAGATGGCGAAGCTCAAGGATGAGTTTCTTTCCGCGGAGCACTACCTTCTGGCCCTGAGCCAGGAGAAGAACGCCGTCGCCAAGTTGCTCCAAGAGATAGGCATCACTCATCAGGCGCTGATGAAGGCCTTGGTCGAGATCCGTGGCAGCCAGCGCGTTACCGACCCGAACCCCGAGGGAAAATACCAGACACTGGAGAAATACGGCCGCGACATCACCGAGATGGCCCGCAAGGGAAAGATCGACCCCGTCATCGGACGGGACGAGGAGATCCGCCGCACCATGCAGGTCCTCTCTAGGCGTACCAAGAATAACCCCGTGCTCATCGGCGAGCCCGGCGTCGGCAAGACGGCCATCGTCGAGGGACTTGCGCGCCGTATCGTTAGCGGGGATGTTCCCGACTCGCTCAAGAACAAGCGACTGGTAGCCATGGATATCGGCGCGATGGTGGCCGGAGCCAAGTTCCGAGGTGAGTTCGAGGACCGTCTGAAGGCTTTCCTCAAAGAAGTTACGGCTTCGGAGGGGGAGATTATCCTCTTCATCGACGAGCTTCATACCATCGTCGGTGCAGGTGCCGCCGAGGGATCGATGGATGCTTCCAATCTCCTCAAACCCCAGCTTGCCCGCGGAGAACTCCGCACGATCGGTGCGACGACCCTCGACGAGTACCGCAAGTACATCGAGAAGGACGCAGCTTTGGAGCGACGCTTCCAGCCCGTGAAGGTCGAGGAACCGAGTGTCGAGGACACGATTGCCATCCTGCGCGGTCTCAAGGAGCGCTACGAGGTCCACCACGGCGTCCGTATACAGGATGCCGCTCTGGTCGCAGCCGCGGTCCTTTCCCACCGCTACATCTCCGACCGCTTCCTTCCCGACAAGGCTGTCGATCTGATCGACGAGGCCGCTTCCCGTCTGAAGATCGAGATCGAGTCGATGCCGACCGAAATCGACCAGATGGAGCGTCAAATCATGATGCTCGAGATGGAGCGCCAGGCCCTCCGCAAAGAGAAGGATGCCGCCAGCAAAGAGCGCCTGGAGAAGCTCGAGAAGGAACTCGCCGAGACCAAGGAAACTGGGTCGGGACTGAAGGCCCGCTGGCAGAAGGAGAAGGAAGAGATCGGCAAGTCCCAGAAGATCAACGAGCAGATTGAAGCGATGAAGAACGAGCTTGTGATCGCCCAACGTCAGGGAGATTTCGCCAAAGCGAGCGAGATCCAGTATGGGCGTATTCCGGAACTCCAAACCAAACTCGAGGAGCACAATGCCAAGCTCGCCAAGAGCGGCCAATCCGCGCTGCTCCAAGAAGAGGTTACCGAAGAGGATATCGCCAAAGTGGTCTCTGTCTGGACTGGTATCCCCGTCTCCAACCTCCAGGAGGGAGAAAGGCAAAAACTCGTCAAGATGGAGGAGCGCCTCATCGAGCGTGTGGTGGGACAGGCTCAGGCCATCAAGGCCGTTTCCAACGCCGTCCGCCGTGCCCGCGCCGGCCTCCAGGAAGAGAACCGTCCCATCGGTTCCTTCATGTTCCTTGGCCCCACGGGTGTCGGTAAGACCGAGCTTTCCAAGGCCCTAGCCGAGTTCCTTTTTGACGACGAGAATGCCATCATCCGTCTCGACATGTCCGAGTACATGGAGAAGCACACCGTGGCCCGTCTCATCGGAGCACCTCCCGGATATGTGGGTTACGAGGAGGGGGGGCAGCTCAGCGAGGCCGTCCGCCGGAAGCCCTACTCCGTGATCCTCTTCGACGAGGTGGAGAAGGCCCACGGTGATGTCTTCAATGTCCTTCTTCAGGTCCTTGACGACGGACGGATCACCGATGGTCAGGGTCGCACTGTGGACTTCAAGAACACCGTTATCATCATGACGAGTAATATCGGCAGCCAATACATCATGGAGGATCTGGCTGTGGAGGAACGGAACAAGCGCGTCATGGAGGCGCTTCGTGGCCACTTCCGCCCTGAGTTTCTGAACCGCGTCGATGAGATCGTCATCTTCGACAGACTCACCGACAAGGAGATCGGCAAGATTGTCGATATCCAGCTCGCTCGTCTCTGCACTCGCCTCGGCAAGCAGAAGCTCCATCTGGAGCTCAGCGACAAGGCCCGCGCTTACTTAGCTAAGGAAGGCTACGATCCCGCCTACGGCGCCCGTCCGCTCAAACGTGTTATCCAGCAAAAGATTCTCGATCCCCTCAGTATGGAGATCCTGGATGGCAAGATACACGAGGGTCAGACCATCAAAGCTGATGTTGTCGGTGGGGAACTCGTCTTCAAGACAAAGTAGATCCTGATTTCATGTCTCTCCGTGAAGTAACGATCAAGGAGGGACTTCCGACACTCGAGGAAGCCAAGCGCCGACTCCTACTGGAAGTGAGGCGTTGCCATGGAGAAGGCATCTCCGTTCTCAAGATCATCCATGGATATGGTTCGGGTGGCCGAGGAGGAGTGCTGAGGACGGGCTTAAGGAAGGTCTTTGCCGAGTATCAGCACGACGGTGACATCCTGGGATATGCTTCAGGGGAGGAGTTCTCGATCTTCCACCCGGTTTCCCTTGAGATGATTACACTGGCCCCGGAACTCCGGACCGATCGGGATCTCGAGCGCTCCAATCCCGGCGTCAGCTTCCTTTGGATTCAGTGAGGAATGATTGCCTGAACTCCCTGGGGCTTCTTCCCTTCCATCTCTTGAATGCAGTGGAAAAAGCCGCCGCCTCCGGATACCCGCATTCGCGACCAACTGAGGAAATATCAAGGTTGCTATCTCTGAGCAGTTTTTCGGC
>CAIXGT010000215.1 GCA_903919105.1 uncultured Spartobacteria bacterium
CCAGTATGTTGGGAATTTCTATTGCCATGAACTCTGAATTTATTGCCATGCTCGATTACCTTGAGCGTGAAAAAGGTATCAAGCGCGAGATCCTCATCGAAGCCATCTCCTCGGCTCTTGTGGCCGCATCGAAAAAGAGCTTCTCCTGTTCACGAGACGTGCGCGTCGACATTAATCCCAAGAGTGGTGCGATCCGAGCTTTTGCGAAGCCTCTCATTGTTGATACCATTACAAATCCTCAGGAAGAGATCACGCTCGCTAAGGCGCAACTGGTCGATAAGGAAGCTCAGATCGGCGGATCAGTAGAGATCGAGGTTACTCCTCGTGATTTTGGTCGTATTGCCGCGCAGACGGCCCGTCAGGCGATTGCCCAGCGCATCCGCCAGATTGAGAAGGAGATGATCTACGAGGAGTTCAAGGACAGGGCTGGCGAGATTGTTAGCGGCACTGTGCGTCGATTCGACCGCAGTGATGTCGTTCTGGATCTCGGAAAGTTTGAGGGGATCATGCCCTCGCGTGAGCGTGTGACCACCGAAGAATACAATATCGGAGACCGGATCCGTGCCTATGTCGTGGCTGTTGAGAATGGACCTCGCGGCCCTGAGATCATTCTCTCCCGTAGTCATCCTAATTTCATCCGCCGTCTCTTCGAGATCGAGGTCAGCGAAATTGCCGATCATACGGTCGAGCTTCGCGCTATTGCCCGAGAAGCCGGTTTCCGTACCAAGATTGCGGTTCACAGCTCCAATGATAAGGTTGACCCAGTAGGTGCCTGTGTCGGTATGCGCGGAGCCCGGGTGAAGAATATCGTTCGTGAACTCAATAACGAAAAAGTGGACATCATTCGCTGGTATGAGGATCCGAAGGAATTCGCTCGTGAGGCTCTCAAGCCGGCCCGTATCCGCAGCATCGAGGTCGACGAGGCCGCCCACACGCTCCGTATCGCCATCGAGAAGGAGGATCTGGCGTTGGCCATCGGCAAGCGCGGCCAGAATGCCCGTCTCACTTCCCGGCTGACCGGCTGGGAAATCGACATCCAAGAGGATCGCTCCGCTGCCCAGGCTTTTGAACAGCAGATGGGTGGAGCAGCGCAGCAGCTAGCCACGATGCTCGGTATCACTGAGGATGAGGCCAAGTCTCTGGCCGCCGGCGGTATGAATTCAGTCGAGGTGGTCGTCACAGCAGAAGCCTCCGATATCGACGGGATTCTCGAATGCGGTGCCGAAAAGGCGGAAGCCATCCTTGCTGCCGCTAAGAACCAAGTCTCCGCCAAAGAGCAGGCAGCGGTTTAAGTGCTGCAAACACTGCACTTCCTCTCGATTTTCTCGAGGGAACCGGTGTCAGAAATTTTATAATGGTCTCCAAAGTCAACACTTCCAAATCAACCGCTTCCAAGGGAGCACCGGCTAAAACCTCCAAATCGGCAGGCTCGAAGTCACCTTCACGCGCCTCGAGAGCAGGTACGGTCTCAGGGGCGCGCGGAGCCTTCAAAGGGAAGTCTCTTGCTGCAGCGCCTGCTGTCGAGCCGAGCGAACCAGCCAAGGTTGTCATCAAGACTGCGGATCTCCCGACACTTTCCCTGATTGATGAGCCAGCTCCCAAGAAAAGAGTGGTTTCCAAAGGGAAAGCTCTACCCCGCATCGGCGAGGAGGAGCATGCCGCCTCGACGCCATTACCGATTCCCGCGAGCGACATGCCCTCTGAGGAGGAGGTCGAGGACGAAGCCATCGTCATCGCTGATGACAATCGCCGTGTGATTCATATCAAGCCGCCAATCCTGATCAAGGAACTGGCGAGTCAGATGGAGGTGCCAGCCTTCAAGATTATCAAGGATCTGATGGGGATGCAGATCTTTGCGAACATCAATCAGTCAGTCGAACCGGAGATCGCCTCGAAGCTCTGCGATATGTACGGACTGCTCTTCGAGCGCGAGAAGAGGGTCTCCGGCGGCGGTGTCCACAAGGAGGAGAAGATCGTTGTCGAACCACCCAAGCCGGTTGAGGAGAAGTCTGAGGCGAATAAGCCTCGCGGACCCATCATCACCTTCATGGGACATGTCGATCACGGCAAGACCTCCCTGCTCGACGCAATCCGGCGTGCCAAGGTCGCTTCCGGCGAGGCAGGAGGCATCACCCAGCGCATCGGTGCCTACTCCATCGAATGGAAGGGCCATCCCATCACCTTCATCGATACTCCGGGTCACGCAGCCTTCTCGGCCATGCGCGCACGCGGTGCGAATGTCACGGACGTCGTTGTCCTCGTGGTGGCCGCCGATGATGGGCTCATGCCCCAGACTCTCGAGGCGCTCAGTCATGCGCAGGCAGCAAAGGTCACCATCATGGTGGCGATCAACAAGTGTGATCTCAAGACTGCCAATATCGACCGTGTGAAGCAGCAACTCCAAGACAAGGGGCTCGTGCCCGAGGATTGGGGAGGCGACACAGTAGTCTGCGAGGTTTCAGCGGCGACGGGCAACGGTATCGATAACCTGCTGGAAATGATGTCCCTTCAAGCCGAGGTTCTGGAACTCAAAGCCAACCCCGATCAGCCCGCCCGCGCCAGTGTGATAGAGGCCCAGGTCGAGGCAGGCCGAGGCCCAACCGCGGTCGTTATTGTCAATAACGGTACACTTCGCGTCGGTGACGCATTCATCTGCGGAAACTACTGGGGCAAGGTGAAGCAGCTGATCAACGAGGATGGAGAAGCCTTCAAGAGCGCCGGGCCGGCCATTCCGGCCAAGGTTCTCGGACTGAGCGGACTGCCCAGTGCCGGTGACGAGCTTGTCGTCATGGAGAACGAACGCTCTGCCCGCCAATTGAGCGAGGAGCGTCTTGGCGCTCATCGCCAGGAAAAGCTTGCCGCTCCTAGACGTGCCACTCTTGAGAATCTCTTCGCGAATCTGGAGGCGGAACAAAAGAAGGTTCTTCAGATCGTTCTCAAGGCCGACATGCAGGGATCGCTCGAGGCAATCATCGGCATGCTTGCTGACATTCCCCAGGAGAAGATTGACCTGAAGATCATCCACTCTGCCGTCGGTCCGATTACCGAGAGCGACGTCCTGTTGGCCGGTGCCTCAGACGCAATCATCATCGGCTTCGGGGTCAAGGTGGAGAACAGCTCCAACAACGCCGCTCGCAAAGAAGGCGTCCAGATCAAACTCTTCAGTATCATCTACGAGCTTGCGGACCAGATGCGCGAGGCGATGACGGGACTCCTCGATCCGGAAGTTCGCGAAGCCATCATCGGTCACGCCGAAGTGAAGCAGATCTTCGACCTTTCCCGAGGCATGGTCGCTGGAAGTATTGTCACCGATGGACGGATCTCGCGTACAGCACGTGCTCGTGTTCTGCGCCGCCGTCAGGCGGTCTACGACGGCGGTCTCTCAACGCTTCGTCGCTTCACCGAGGACGTCAAGGAAGTCCGGGCGGGTGTCGAGTGCGGTATCCGTCTTGGGGATTTCTCGGAATACGAAGTCGGCGACATCATCGAGTGCTATACGCTCGAGAAGGTGGCCCAGGCGCTCTGATTCTCAAGAACAGAGGGCTTGCATAGCTCAGAAGCCCAGTCACCAGAATATCCCATCCCAACATGAGCCTACGAATGCTACGGGTCTGCGAGCTGCTCAAACGCGAGCTTGGGACGATTATTGGCCGTGAGATGAAGTTTGAGGCTCCTCTGGTTTCCGTGCGTGCTGTGGACGTCACGCCTGATCTCAAGCAGGCCCATGTCGCCATCAGCGCCATCGGGACGAAGTGGCAGAAAGAACAGGCCATCTTGCATCTTTCCGAAAAGCGCCAGCATCTCCAGCACGAGCTTTCGCGCCGGGTGATCCTGAAGTACACGCCGCACCTGCACTTCGATCTGGATGAGTCGATTGAGCGAGGGACCCGCGTTCTTAGCTTGCTGGAAGAGATCGAGGCGACTTTGCCCCCTGACGAGCCAACCGAAGAAATTGATCCCGAGAGTCCCGGGGATTCAGAGAATCTGAAAGGATGAGGAACGTCGCTTTCCCCGAGATCAGGGAGGCTCTCCGGAGCCGGAAACGCATTCTGGTAGCCAGTCATCTCCGCCCTGATCCTGATGCCTATGGATCTGCGATTGCGGCAGCACTCTGGCTTCGCTCCGAGGGACACGAGGTCACCATCTGGAACGAGGATGGTGTGTTGGAGAAGTATGCCTTCTTGCCCTCCTCGGAACTCGTGACAGCACCTCCTGCGGAACCTGTCTCTTTCGACGCTGTACTGGCTCTCGACACCTCGGTTAAAAACCGTCTCGGCACCGTGCTCGATGCTATCGCCGGCTCTCCGCTTTGGATTTGCATCGACCATCACAAGAGCAATGAGGGCTATGCCGATCTGAATCTTATCGATCCCTCACGGCCGGCGACAGCACAGATCCTTGCAGAGGCTTTCCTGAGCGAAGGAATCACCATCACTCCCGAAATGGCGACCAATCTCTTTGCTGCCATTTCTACGGATACAGGCTCTTTCCAGTATGAAGGAACAAATGATCGGACCTACGAGATCGGCGCCGAGTTGATCAGGCGCGGAGTGAATGTGGCGGAACTCTCCCGATCGCTTTATGAGAACCAGCCTCGCCGCCGGTTAGAACTCCTCAAGCATGCTTTGTTGAACGCGCGTTTCACCAGTCACGACAGGGTGGCCAGCTTCGCTCTTTCTCTAGCGGATGTGGAGAAGTTGGGGGTTATTCCCGAAGATAACGAGGGGATCATCGATAACCTTCGTTCTGTCGAGGGAGTCAAGGCCGCCGCCTTCTTTGAGGAAATGGCGGACAATATGGTGAGGCTTAGCCTTCGCTCGAAGGATCCGAGCTTTGACGCCTGCAATCTCTGCCGAGAGTTTGGTGGTGGCGGCCATCCTATGGCCTCGGGTGCGCGTATCAAGGGATCGTTCGCCGAAGTGCAGGAGTCGGTTCTGAAGGCTATTGATTCCGCCCTTGGTACCTCTGCAACTAGGGTCTGATTCCCCTCACTTAACCATTTTTTCTATGTGTGCTGATTTCATGATTGATGGTGTTCTTCCGATTGACAAAGCCCCGGGTATGACCTCTCACGATGTCGTGGCGATCGCTCGCAAAGTGCTCGGAACGAAAAAGATCGGCCATTGCGGCACCCTGGATCCGATGGCCACCGGCCTCCTTCTCCTGACCCTCGGCAAGGGCACCAAGATCCAGGACCTGATCATGAGCGAGGACAAGGAGTATGAGGGGACGATGAAGTTCGGCGTCATGACAGATTCTCAGGATGCGGACGGGGAGATCACGGAGACTCGTGAGGTTCCGGAGTTCACCCAGGAACAGATTGAGGCCGCCTTTGCCAAATATGACGGTGATTTCTACCAGACTCCCCCCATGGTTTCTGCGATCAAGAAAGATGGTGTGGCTCTCTACAAGCTGGCACGTCAGGGCAAGACGGTAGAAAGGGAGCCCCGATTCGTTCATATCTACGCACATCACATCCTCGGGATGAAGCTGCCTGAGGTTGATTTCCGGGTGGTCTGTAGCAAGGGGTTCTATGTCAGGACCTATGCCTTCGATATTGGGAACGATCTGGGATGTGGGGCCCATCTTAGCGCCTTGCGTCGCACCAAGTCGGGACGCTTCGACGTGACCATGGCTTTCCCTGCCGCTGATCTCAAGACGGCCTCCCGAGAAGCGATTCTGGAAAAACTCCTGACCCTCCCGCAGGTCTCCCGCCTCCGCGGAGCGTAAGGAAAGGCGGGTTTGAATCTGGAACTCAGGAACTCATGAAGGGATTTTTGACCCTCTCGGTTCTATGAAAAGGAGACTTAGGATGCAGATCTCCCTGGGAAAAATCTTCTGCAGGACTTTATTTTTTTTCCTGAGTTCTTGAGTTCCAGATTTTATCTTTTGTGAAAATTCTTCATTCCATCGATGAGCTCGCCTCGCTGAAAGGGCCCATTGTCCTCGCGGCGGGGACGTTCGACGGGGTGCATCTCGGCCATCAAGCACTGATTCGTCGTGCCATGGAAGAAGCCGCCACCTGTGGGGGAACGGCAGTCGTCCTGACTTTTGACCGTCATCCGGCCTCTTTACTCCGTCCTGAGAACGCACCGAAACTCCTGACCCGTAACCAGGAGAAAATCGCGCTTCTGGAAGGAATGGGAGTTTCGGCGCTGCTGATGCTGGAGTTCACCAGTGAGCTGGCAACAGTGCCCGCAATTGACTTCATCACGTCGCTGACTGATTCCTGCTCTCCGCTTCACGCAATATGCGTGGGATCTCAATGGTCCTTTGGCCGTGGAGGAGAGGGGAATGTGGATCTCTTGAAGAAATTGAGTTCTGCGCGTGGATTCGTAGTCATTCAGATTGATCCGTTCAAAGTGGGGATGGACCCCATCAGCAGCACCCGGATCCGGACAGCCATCACTTCCGGGGATCTGGCCCAGGCTGTAGCATGCTTGGGCCGACCCTTCCTGCTCTCGGGCTCTGTCGTTACAGGAGCGGGGCTCGGAGCGACGATCGGATTTCCGACGGCGAATCTGGATATGGAGGGGATGCAACTTCCTCCCGACGGGGTCTATGCGGTGAGAGTTTACCATGGGTCACTCGTTCTCTGCGGAGTCTGCAATATCGGTCTCCGTCCCACGGTTGATCCTTCGTCCAAGCGTCGTGTGGTCGAGGTTCATCTCTTCGATCTTGCTCAGAACCTAGTGGGAGAGGAACTCTCCTTGGAATTTATGAAGTTCCTTCGGGGAGAGGAAAAGTTTGCGGGGCTGGAGGAGTTGAAGACCCAAATCGCCCTAGACTGTGACAGGGCTCGGTCTTTTGAGTTCTAGTATCGTTGCTCTACGCTGGCCGTAGGTTTTGATATTAACACAGAATTTGCATTGGGAATTTCTCAGAACATAGGAGACCGAGTTAAAAGAGTTAAAAAGGTGAAATGTTACAAACAAGGCTCTGGGAAGAGTCGCGTAAGATCCCGCGCATGCGGGACCCAAAGGGCGCCACCGCTTGCCGGGAGGCAAGTGGCGTCAACATGGATCCGGGAGAGCCCTGACTCGGCATTCGGAAGGGGGAAGTCAGGGAAAGTGCCCTCAAAGATGCCTTCATGAGTTCCATTCGGCCTCTGACTTCAGCCCCTTGTAACCCTTTTAACGCTTCAACGTTTTTAACTCCCTGAGTGCCCACCATCAGGGTTAACCATCCACAGCAGTTGATGCCGCTTTATTGCAAAATCTGGGATTAACACAGGCCCTGAGCGATGAGAAAGGATCGGGGAGTGGTCACCAGCATCCCGTAGACTTTGGTATCGATGAGAATTCCAAAGTCGCCTGTATCGAGCGTCAGGAGAACATCGCATTTGGCTGCCAAGGCTGAGATCAGAACCGGTTTATCCTTTGATGCTGAGAGGAGAAGCGGGCGATTGCTAGTCAGGGCATTGGGGGTGAAGGAGAGATCATCCTGCAAGTCTTTCCATGTTTTTGAAGCTTTGGGTGGAAACTTACCTATATTCCGACTGGTCTCATCCCGGCAGTAGAAAGCCGTCATAAGCTTCCATTCCCATTCGTCAGCGATAGTGACAATGAGTCTGGAGAGTGATTTCTCCGATCCCGCCGCGGAAAGCAGGACGCTGCTGTCGAGAAAGAGGCGCACCCGAAAATTACCTCAGTTACTTGAGTGAGGTACGCTTTTTAGAGACTTTGGGCAGCCTCTTTTTGGATACACTCTTCCAGAATCGATCAGCATCGGCTTCGTCTGCTGCGATCCAGGACTGCATCTGCTTAAGGGGTATGTCACGCACCGGCATTGCAGTTGCGGGATGCATGAAGACCCCGCCATCACGAAGCTCCAAGAGCATCATGGGATGATCGGCTCCTTCCAGCCCAAGTCCCTTTCTGATCTCAGGTGGGAGAGTGATGGTCCAACGCTTGGAAACGGCGATTGCGGTCATGCAGTAATACTGCAATGCGGTGATGGAAATGTCAAATTACCCGAAAGAAGGAGGTATCGCCTAGGGAGTGATCTCCTGAAGAGCGATTCTCATCACATCTAAAGGAGCGGGCTTTCCGAACCAGAGTGTGTTCTGTAAGGCTCCCTGATGCAGAAGCATGGAAAAGCCGCCGGCGCAACGGGCGCCTGCCATTCGTGCCTGTTTCAGCAGGGCTGTCTCGCCGCCACTGTAGACGGTGTCGTAGACAAGGTGATCCCTGGTCATAAGGCCTTCAGGGAGAGGAGAGGGATCGTCTGCCTTCATGCCCAGCGGTGTAGCATTGACGATAAGATCGACTGATTTCATAGCAAGACCCAGCGATTCGGAAGTCATCGGAATCGAGGAGATTGGAAAATCCAAATGCTCCTGAATCTCTTGTGCCAGAAGATCTCCCTTTTCCTTGTTTCGATTAGCAATGATGACGGAGGGGGATCCTTCCAGTGCGCATTGGACGGTGATCGCTCTTCCCGCGCCACCCGCACCGCCTAGGATCAGCACGCGATGTTCCTTCAGCGGGATGCCGAATTCCTCGAAGATCGCAGCCGAAAGGCCCGGACCATCGGTGTTGAAGCCATGCAGTTTTCCATCACGGACAGCCACGGTATTGATGGCTCCCATGAGGTGAGCTTCGCGGCTTACATGATCCATGAAAGGAAGTGCTGCCTGCTTGTGAGGAATCGTGAGGCTGGTTCCAAGGAATCCCGCTGAGGTGAGATTCCGCAGCGCCTGTGGCAGTTCGTCCTGAGTGACACGGATGCGAACGTACTGAAGTTGGTGGTTTCGCTCCCTGAGTGCGGCATTATGCATGGGGGGGGAGGCCGAGTGGGCTATGGGATCCCCAAAGACGGAGAGTCTCGCCGGCGGAGTCAATCTGCGGAAGACCTCGCCATTGTCGGCAAGATCCGCTGCAGAGTAGACCTCCGAGCAGTTGCTCATGCTCCCGCCTCAGATGTCCCTGCTGCTTTTTCGATACCCTTGGCGAAGCGAGCAAGTGTGCGCTCCTTGCCAAGGATCTCGATCATCTCGTAGAGACCCGGGCCGATTCCTCTGCCGCTGACGGCAACACGTGCGGGATGAACCATCTCGCCGGTCTTGATGCCGAGTTTTGATGTGGTCTCCTTGAGGGAGGCTTCCAGTGAGACTGCATCCCAAACGGGAAGTGTTGTATAGGCTTCTGCGAGCGCCTGGAGGCGTTCGGCGGCAGTAGTTCCTGCCAATGACTTCGCAACCGCTGCTTCGTCATATGGAAACTCTTCCGTAAAGAAGCAAGCAACCCACTCGGGGAGATCCTTCAGGAGTTTTACTTTGGGTTTTACAATCGTCAGGACTTTTTCCAAGGCCTCCCAGGTCGGCCAGGTGATGCCTGCTTTCTGCAGGAAGGGGATCGCCAGTTCCGCGTAGCGGGCGAGATCCATCGAAAGAAGATACTGGCCGTTGATCCAGAAACATTTGTCGAGGTCGAAGGCGGCGTTACGGCGGTTCACCTGATTGAGCTCGAAGAGGGCGACAACCTCTTCCGTGCTGATGATCTCGCGGTTCTCCTTCGGAGACCAACCGAGCAGGCTGAGGTAGTTGCGGACAGCCTCCGGCGCATATCCTGCCTCCGGATAGGTGCCTAGGGCCGCGCCCTCGTCCCGCTTGCTCATCTTGCTACCGTCCCGGTTGAGGATGAGTGGCATGTGGGCGAACCGGGGAGGCTCCGCACCGAGGGCCTTGTAGAGTTCGACATGCTTGGGGGTATTGGAGAGGTGATCCTCGCCACGGATCACGTGGGAGATCTTCATCTCAATGTCATCGACGACGCTCACGAAATGGAAGATCCAGGAGCCGTCCGGACGGCGAAGAGTAAGATCGGGATGGGTGCCGGGATTGGTGAGATCGAACTCGATCTTTCCGCAGATCTCGTCGTCGACGATGACCTTCTCCCGAGGTGAACGGAAGCGTGTGGCGCCGTTGTCCTCATAGAGATGACCGGCTTTTTCGAGGCGTGAGAGGTACTCTTCGTAGATCGACCCGCGCTCGCTCTGATAATAGGGACCGTAGTTGCCACCCTTCTGCGGACCCTCGTCCCAGTCGAGGCCGAGCCAGTGAAGTCCGTCGAGGATCACCTGTTTGGCCTCCTCGGTATTGCGCGTGTGGTCGGTATCCTCGATGCGGAGGACAAAGGTGCCGGCGTGCTTGCGTGCATAGATCCAGTTGAAGAGGGCGGTGCGGGCTCCTCCGACATGGAGAAGGCCGGTGGGAGAGGGGGCGAATCGGGTGCGGACAGGTCGTTGAGACATGCCTCTATGAGAATTCATTTACTGGGGCAACTCAAGCGCGTAGCGTCAG
>CAIXGT010000216.1 GCA_903919105.1 uncultured Spartobacteria bacterium
ACAGTTCGGCATCGGTAAGGACAGCCGCACCATGACTGAAAAGCCGTTCGCGAGGCCTCTCGGCGCGGGGGATGTCCACGAAACATGAAGAAATCATGAGAGAAACTAGGCCACTCCCTGCAATTCGCAAGGGAGACTCACGCTGCTGGCTTTAAAGATAATTCCCGCGAGGAGATGCCAAGATCGGAAGAGTAAATCTGGAACTCATGAACTCATGAAAAAACATAAGGCGAATTCCAACGATGAAGATCATAAAAGAGGATCAAGCGGAAGTTTGCTGCTCCAACTAATGAAATCATTTACTTCATTTATCTCTTCCTGAGTTCCATATTCATTACCTTATTCAGGCAGTGATCCCAGAGAGGACCGCATCTTTCCTTAAGATGCTTTAGCAGAGGGAATCAAGAACTCCTCGCAGATACTCGGTCATGGAATGGAGTGCAGCCGCGTGGCGGTTTTCCTGCACCTTTTCCAGTTCGGCATCAGCCTCGTCCACCAGACTACGTGCTGCCTTCACGGCGGCAGGCAAGGCTCCACGCGAGGTGACCAGTTCCACAAGCCTTGAGGGTGCGATCCCCTCTTCGGAGAGAAGCAATGACTGAAGCTCATCACGCTCCTTAGGAGAGGAGTTCTGAAGCAGTAGCAGGACAGGCAGTGTGAACTTGCCGCAGGCAATGTCTGTTCCAAGCGTCTTGCCGATCATCTCCTCATCTCCGACCAGGTCGATGCAGTCATCGAGCACCTGATAGGCGATTCCTATCTTGTTACCATAATTCTTAAGGGCACTGATCACGGCAGGAGAAGCACCACTCAAGAAAGCTCCAAGCTCGCAGGAGACCGCGAACAGAGCACCAGTCTTCATCTGGACCATCCGGTAGTACTCAGAAAGCGGTATATTCAGGTCGAAGCGACGCTGAGTCTGGAGAATCTCGCCCGTGCAGACATCAGCTGCCGCATCAGCGATCCGTCGGGAAATATCGGAGTTTGAAAACTTGGTGGAAAGCCTGAGCGCATGGGCAAACAGCACATCGCCAACCAGAACTGTGAGGGAGTTTCCCCACTTGGCATTCAGTGTGGGACGATCCCGACGACGATCAGCGCCATCCATGATATCGTCGTGGACAAGACTCGCGATGTGGATCAGTTCCACGATCACCGCCAGATCGACATGATCGGAGACAATCCGTCCGGTGGCTCCTCCCGAGAGAAGAGCCAGCGCGGGACGCAGGCGCTTGCCGCTCCCGCCGATGGCATACTCGAAATAATGCTCAATGCCCGCATCCACGGCCTTGGACTGCTCATGAATCCTCTCCTCGACAGAGTAGAGATCGGGACCAATCAGCTCGATCGCCTCCGCAAAGGCGGCATTGGATCGCGGGTCAATTTCCTTGGAGGACCATCTTGTGAAATTTTTCACAAGGGAACTTTCGTCGATATACCCCGTATCGTCAACATCGAGCAAAGAAGGATTTTATTTAGGTCTCTGAGGGCCAGCACCCAATCGTATGGATTCACGGATCACGGGAAACGGGAGGAGACGGCTTCCGCGGACCAGCAATGCCAGCAGCGAATTCGGAATGACTCCGGGTTTATTCCGCTCAATCCCCCGCAGAGCAGCACGAACAACCAGTTCCGCAGGAGTCGCCAATGCAGGATGGGTGCGATCCATAGCGCGGATGGTCTGACCGTTACGGCTGGCGACCTCGAAAAACTCCGTGGCAACAGGCCCGGGACAGAGTGCCGTGACAGTTATTCCTTCCGGGGCAAGCTCCATACGGAGAGCCTCGCTGAAGCTTGTCACATAGGCCTTAGTGGCTGCATAGACTGCCATCTCAGGTAGCGGGTAGAATCCTGCCACGGAGCTGACATTCAGGATTCCCGAGGGACTCTGTGCCACCTGAGCCCTTAGCATCGGCAGAAGAAGGTGGGTCAGATGGGTGAGAGCGGTGACATTCACTTCCAGCACAGGGCCAAGGCGCCTCCAGTCGGCGCTGTCAAAAGGGCCTAGTTCACCCAAGCCGGCATTATTGATCAGGAGGTTCAGCGGAACTTCGTCACGGATGATCCACGCTGCCAGACGCTCCCGCTCGCTGGATTGGGAGAGATCCGCCTTGAAGGAATCAATTCTCAGATCGGGATGCAAAACCTTCAGCGAATCTGAAAGGGAATAAAGACGCTCTTCGCGGCGCCCCACAAGGATCAAGCGAGAAGCGGCAGGAGCAAGCTGACGGGCAAACTCGGCTCCGAGTCCGGCAGTGGCTCCGGTGATAAGAGCCGCGCAGCCACTGATAGTGAATCGTTGTTTTTTCATTTTGCAGAGAGATCCTTGCGGAAGATCTCACGAATCGGATGTTCATCCAAGACATTGGGTTTGATCCCGCCCAGGCGATTGCCATCGTACAACTGGATCCCGACATAGAAGAAAATGGGGGAGATCGGCACCTGATCCCTGACTAGCAATTCCTCTGCACGACGCATGATGCCGAATCTCTTACCAGGATCCGTCTCGGCCCCCGCGTCATGGATGATACGGTCATAATCGGCATTCTTCCATCCCGTGCGGTTGTTGCCGCTCTCGGAGAGGAAGAGATCCAAGAAGGTGTTCGGATCCGGGTAATCCCCGACCCAACTGGAGCGGGCGATCCCGAAGTCCAGCGACCCAAGCGAGTTCAGATAGACCTTCCACTCCTGTCTCGCGAGCTGCACGTTGACACCCAGGCGCTCTTTCCACATTGACTGAAGCTCGATCGCCACTCCCTCGTTCAACTCCCCCTCGCTGTAGAGATAGGTCGTCAGGGGAAACCCCTTGCCATCGGGATACCCTGCCTCGGCGAGTAAACGACGGGCTTCTTCCTGATTTTCGGAAAGCCCCTCAGGAGCCGCGTATCCGTTAATACCGGGAGGCACAAAGCTCAGTGCATCAGTCTCACCGGCCCTCGTGATTTTGGTGGTGATGCGTTTGCGATCGAGAGCCATGGCGAAGGCCTTGCGCACCCTCACGTCCGTGAAAGGTCCCTTGGCGCAATTGAACCTGAGGAAAAAGGTGCCTAGGAAAGGGGCGGCATGGAAGTCGGGACGAGTCTTGAGAGCATCCAGCAAGGAAGGCGGAGCCAGTCCCTTGTCCATGATCAGGTCGGCCTGTCCTGCGGCATAGAAGTTGTAGGCAACATTTGCCTGGCTGATCGGCAGCACCTCCACGGAACGTAAACGCACATTTTTTTCATCCCAGTAGAGGGGATTCTTTTTCAGTTGGATAACGTCATTGATCCTCCAATCTTCCAGAACGAAAGCCCCATTCCCGACAAGTTTCCCGGGTTTCACCCAGTCATCCCCGTACTTTGCAATCAGATCGGTGCGGACGGGATAGAGCGTCGGAAAGGCGCAGAGATCCAGAAAATAGGGGACTGGTTGTTTCAGCTCCACACGGAGCGTCGCGTCATCCAAGGACCTTACGCCTACCGACTTGAAGTCAGCTGTCTTGCCCGCGGGAGTATTGGCATAATCCTCGGCTCCCTTCACCGAAAAGAGCTGATAACTGTAGGCGGATGCAGTTGTGGGATCGAGAGTCCTGCGCCATGAGTCCACAAAGTCGTGTGCCGTCACTCCCTTCCCGTCACTCCATCTGGCATCGGGGCGGAGGTGAAAAGTGTAGATACAATGATCAGGAGAAATTTCCCAAGAGCTGGCGACCCCGGGCCCGGCAACTCCCTTCAGGTCGAAGCGGAGCAATCCCTCGAAGAGCGCATTGACGATTCGCCCCTCGGGTTGTCCCGTGATCAACGCTGGGTCGAGCGTCTCGGGCTCAGCCCCATTGATGAAAATGAGATCAGGACGCTCGCGATGTCGGGAGCAACCCGTACTCAGCACAAAAAGAGCTGAAAAAATCAATGCGATCAGACACCTGCTCATGGTGCCGGCACTGCGTGCGTACAGGGCAATCCTTTGGCGAATTCATTTAGGCTTTGCATGGTTGTCTCCGCGATATTGCGCAGGGCATGATTGGTGAGAAAGGCCTGATGGCCCGTCACGATGACATTGGGGAAGGTCAGTAACCGGGCGAAGGTGTCGTCACTGATGATGTCAGAGGAGTGATCCTCGAAGAACAAGCTGGCCTCCTCCTCGTAGACATCGATGGCCAGAAAGCCTACCTTACGGCTCTTGAGTCCCTCCACCACGGCGGGAGTATCGAGAAGGGCGCCACGGCTTGTATTGATAAGGAAAACGCCATCCTTCATCAGCTTCAGTGCCTCATCATCGATAAGGTGGTATGTGGAGGGCATCAGCGGCACATGCAGCGTCAGGATATCCGAGTAACGGAAGAGCTCCTCCCGGGTATCGACATAGGAAGCAAGCAACATGACCTGTTCGTTCGGTTCTTCGTCATAGGCGAGGATCTTGCAACCAAAGCCGCTCAAAAGTTTTACTACCTCGGTGCCGATACGGCCGGTACCGCAGACTCCGACGGTCATGTCACGCAGTTCGAAACCACAAAGTCCCTCGAGGTTGAAATCGGCACGCCTCACCCGGTTATGCCCCTCATGGATGTGGCGACCCAAAGTCAGGATCAGTCCGATCGTGAATTCAGCCACGGCATTGGGTGAATAGGCGGGCACATAGGCGAGCGCGATCCCTAACTCGCGAGCCGCTTCTCGGTCGATCTGGTTGAATCCCGCGCTGCGGGTTACCAAGAAGCGCGTTCCTCCGGCCGCAAGTTGTTCAAGGACGCTCCTGTTCGCCACATCATTTACAAAAATCAGGACAGCCTCGTGACCCGCAGCCAGCAGAGCGGTTTGGATGTCGAGTCGCGCCTCAAGGAAAGTGAACGCAATGGGGAAACCATCGGCAGACTTCTCCAGTACCGGGCGCTCGTAGCGCTTGGTGTTGAAGACAGCGACCTTCATGGAAAGAGAAGGATGAAAGCGGAAACTTGAAACCTGAGTAAAAAGCTACTGACCCGTCTTCGATCTATTCGCCCCATTCGACCCATTAGTTTTTTCTACAGGCTCTGGCATCACCTTCTGCTTGCGATTGGAGTCCCGGATAACGCTCTTGTAATAATAGGCGGCCGGCTTGAGTACTCTGTCGCGTGTCACGGGATTCATCGAGGCCAGTCCGAACTTCGGAACATAGCCGTAGTGCCACTCGTAGTTATCGGCCAGCGACCATACAAAATATCCCTTCACGTCGTATCCCTCGTCCATGGTCTTTCTAATCTGGGCGATGTGATTTCGTAGGTAGGAGAGGCGCTGCTGCTCGTTCTCGGTGGCGATGCCATTCTCCGTGATCATCATCGG
>CAIXGT010000217.1 GCA_903919105.1 uncultured Spartobacteria bacterium
CGCACTCTCACCAAAAAAACGCCCTTGGCTCGATGGTCTCTTTTCAAAAGCTGACTTTCTCGCCCCTCCGTTTACCCAGTTTTGCAGCCCCTAATGCAAAATTTGGGTTTAAGGGAATAGGTTTGCGGCCAGTCCGCTGAAGGGGTAGTCAACGATGATGCATCTTCACACCCGTCATATCCTAGCTGCGCTTGTTTTAAGTGGAATTCTACTCACCTCCTGCCAGCCGACCAAACCCTCGGTCAAGATCGGGATCAATGCCGAACTAACCGGTGAGATGCCGGCTGTGGGTGCCTCCTGCAAGCAGGCTGCAGAGCTCTTTACCGAGCAGGTGAACAAGGCCGGTGGTATCGCGGTGGGCAGCGAGAAACTACCCATCCTGCTTTCTGTCGTCGACAACTCCTGCAAAGCCGATCAGTCGGCCGCCGCGGCCCAGCGCTTGATCTCCCAGGATGGCGTGACGATGATGGTCGGGCCGAATGCCAGCTCTTGCGCGATCCCAGCTGGAGAGATCGCCGAGTCGCTCGGTTGCCTGATGATTTCTCCCTGGTCCACGAATCCCAAGACCACACAGGATTCCCAGACAGGAAAGCCAAAAAAGAACGCCTTCCGGGCTTGTTTTACCGACCGTTTCGAGTCGCCGGTCCTTGCCGCCTTTGCCACGAAGAATCTCCACGCCAAGACGGCGGCAGTTCTCTATGACGTCTCCTCTGAGGCGCCGACAAGCCAGAGCGCCCTCTTCAAGGAGGCTTTCGAGAAGGCTGGCGGCAAGGTGGTCTCCATGGAGACCTACTCTACCGGTGACCGTGACTTCTCGGCACAGTTGACCAAGATCCGTGAATCCTCCCCGGACATCATCTACCTGCCCGCACCCTATAACGACACTCCTCTGATCGCAGCTCAGGCTCGTCAACTCGGAATCAAGGCTCCCTTCCTCGGTAGTGATGCTTGGAGTTCCCCCGACATCATCAAGCTCGATGCTGGAAAGAATCTCGAGGGATCTTATTTTTGCAATCACTACTCTACCGAAGCCGCTACTCCGAAAGCGAAACAGTTCATTGCCGATTACACCGCCAAGTATGGTAACGCCCCTGACGATGTGGCCGCACTGACCTATGATGCCATGGCTCTTGCTGCGAACAGTATCGCTTCGGCGGGCAAGACCGACCGAGCCGCCGTTCGTGACGCAATGGCCTCCACGCGGACCTTCGATGGGGTGACGGGACACTTTGTCTATCCCGAGGGTGCCCGTGAACCCGCCAAGAGCGCTGTCATCATGCAGATCAAGGATGGCAGCTTCCATTGGGTAAGCACGGTGGAGCCCTAGTGCCGGTGGCGTAGTCCAGGCAGCTTTGCTCTCTCATGAAGTATCTTGCGCAGCAGGCGATCAACGCCCTGCAACTGGGCTCCATCTATGCCCTGATTGCGCTTGGATACAGCATGGTCTACGGGGTTCTGACCATGATCAACTTCGCCCACGGCGATGTCTTCATGCTTGGATCCTTTTTCTGCCTGCTACTTATCGCGATCGTTCCCGTGCCCTTTTGGCTGGCGCTTATTGTTGTGATGGGTGCCACAGCGATTCTCGGAACCCTAATTGAGCGCTTCGCCTACCGCCCTCTCCGTAATGCCCCACGCGTCTCGGCAATCATCACCGCACTCGGGTGCGGATTGGTCATCCAGAACACGACCCTCGGCATCAGTCCTTATGCCCGTCCGATGCCGCATCTTCTGGACAACGTTACCTACCAGTTCGCCGGGATCACCGTCACCACACTGCAGATCATCATCATCGGGGTTTCGGTGGGGTTGATGATGGTATTGGATTTTCTGATTCGAAAGACCTCCTTCGGCATGGCCATGAGGGCAGTCGCCTCTGACCGCGTCACGGTGTCGCTTCTCGGAGTGCCTGCAAACGAGATCATTGCTGTCACCTTCGCTATCGGAGCGGCTCTAGGAGGAGCAGCAGGGCTTCTCTATGGTATGGCATATCCGGTCGTGAGTGCCGCGATGGGAATCACTGTAGGATGGAAAGCATTCGTCGCTGCTGTCATTGGCGGGATAGGGAACATGCGTGGGGCCGTTCTTGGCGCCTTCATTCTAGGAACCGTGGAGGTGATGACCGTGGCTGTGCTTCCCTCCACGTACCGCGACCTGATCTCCTACTCCCTACTTCTACTCATCTTGGTCTTCAAGCCTCACGGACTTCTGGGCAAGCCGACCATCCACAAAGCATGATTGGCATGACCCCTTGGACTAAGAACCGTTATCTTCCCCCGGTTCTCCTAGTTGTCGGACTGATCGTTACGGCGATCCTTCCCTCCACCGGACTTGTGAACGACTACCTGCAGTTCGTGATCGTCTCTATTGCGATCAATGCCATCCTCTGCGTCAGTCTGAATCTTGTGAACGGCTGGATGGGGGAGTTCTCCGTCGGGCACGCGGGTTTTATGGCACTTGGGGCCTACGCCTCGGCGATCCTGACGGTGAAGCTTTTTCCCTCAGCCCCCGCGGCCCTGATTTTTCCCGCAGCTGTTCTGATTGGTGGAACCGTTGCGGGACTGGCAGGCATTCCCGTGGGAATCCTCTCCTTCAAGACCCGGGGTGATTACCTGGCCATCATCACTCTCGCCTTCCTTATGATCGTGAAGTCTGGCCTAGAGAATATCCCCTACACCGGTGGTCCGCGAGGAATGCTAGGCATCCCTCACCTGACCACCGTGGCCTGGGCCTACTTCTGGTGCATGGTGGCCTTCTGGGCGATCAGAAATCTGGTCTATTCCAAGTACGGACGCGGTATCGCAGCCATCCGCGAGGATGAGATCGCCGCCGAGGCGATGGGGGTGAATACCCGGGCGGCTAAGCTCGTAGCCTTCGTCACTTCTTCCTTTTTTGCGGGCGTCGCAGGAGCCCTCTTCGCCCATCAACTCCAGTTCATCAATCCCTCCTCCTTTGACATCCTGAAGTCCACCGAGATCCTCGTCATGGTCTATCTCGGCGGTGTCGCCTCGCTCGGAGGATCGCTTCTCGGAGCCGGGGTCGTGACCATCCTTACGCAATGCCTTCAGCCACTCGGCACTTGGCGTATGGTGGTGCTGCCGGCGCTGCTCGTCCTCCTGATGCTTTTCAGGCCTGCTGGGATCATGGGCTATCGCGACTGGAACTGGCTCAAGCCACGCCTCTCCCTCAAGTTGCGTTCCAAGAATGAGGATAAAGCCGAGAGAGGGAAGGAGATTGTGTCATGAGCGTCCTGCTCGAGACTCGCAACCTAACGCGTCAGTTCGGAGGACTCCGCGCCATCGGTGATCTTTCCCTCTCGGTCAACACAGGGGAGATCCTGGGTGTGATCGGGCCGAACGGCGCCGGCAAGACAACCTTCTTCAATCTTCTCACCGGCATCTATCCCCCAAGCTCCGGGGAGATTCTGTTCAACGGGCGTTCTATCGCGGGGCTTCGCCCCTCTGAGATCGCACGACAAGGAATGGCCAGGACCTTCCAAAACATCAGGCTCTTTCGGCAACTCAGCGTTCTCGAGAATGTTAGGATTGCCTACGATGCAGGGCTTGCCTGCTCCCCGCTCGACGCGCTTATTCACACTCCTCGTACGTTGTCTCGGGAAAGGGAGTCGATCGAGGCTTCCATGGAACTTCTGGAGATGTTCCAACTTGGATCTCATGCGGAGGATCGCGCAGGGGATCTCTCCTACGGCGCCCAGCGACGCCTCGAGATTGTCCGGGCACTCGCGCTCAAACCATCGCTCCTCCTTCTCGACGAGCCCGCGGCGGGGATGAATCCCTCCGAGGCGATGCAGTTGACCGAATTCCTCCGATGGGTGCACGGGAAATTTTCCCTCACAATAGTGCTTATCGAGCATCATATGCAGATGGTTATGGCCCTGAGTGACAGGATTGAGGTCATCGAATTCGGAGTCCGGATCGCTGGTGGAAAACCGGAGGAGGTGAAAGCCAATCCACGTGTCATCGAGGCCTATCTCGGCACCGAAGGAGAGCTGCCATGACAACGAACAACGAAGGCATCGCTCTTGAAGTGAAGGATCTGGAGGTCCGCTATGGTGGAATCCAAGCCGTACGAGGAATTTCCTTCTCGGTGAATATCGGGGAAATCGTCGCCATGATCGGCGCCAACGGAGCCGGAAAGAGCTCCACCCTGCGTGCCGTTGCGGGAGCAGTTCCCCATACCGGGATCATCAGGCTCGGAGGCGAGGTGATCCGGACAGACCACCCCGAGGAGATCGTCCGCAGAGGTCTCTCGCTGGTTCCCGAGGGAAGGGGAATCTTCGCAAATCTCTCGATCGAGGAAAATCTCCGTCTTGGAGCATGGACAAACCGCGAGGCTTACGATGAGAATCTCGCGAAGGTCTTCGGTCTCTTCCCTCGGCTCAGGGAGCGTCGCAACCAGATGGCGGGAACCCTCTCGGGCGGTGAGCAGCAGATGCTGGCCGTGGGGCGTGCCCTCATGAGCCGTTCGAAGATTCTGCTACTTGATGAACCCTCCATGGGACTGGCTCCCAAGTTGGTACTGGAGATCTTTGCCATTCTTCGGGACATCAACAAGGCGGGGGTAACCCTCATGATCGTCGAGCAGAATGCCGTGATGGCACTTAGGCTTGCCCACCGCGCCTGCCTGCTTGAACTCGGTGCTATCACCCTGAAAGGGAGTGGAGCCGAGCTTCTTGAAAATCCCAAGATCCGTTCCGCTTATCTGGGGCATTGATCGAAGCTGTCAGCTTCGGCAACGGGGCTCACCTTTTCTTCAGCGGTTTTTCCAAGGCTTCGGCGCGGAGTTGAGCCATCGCATCCGTCCAATCTGTATGGGAGTTTCCATCCCAACCCATCTGGTGGCGGCGTTCAGCGATGAAGTAGGCGCGTAGGGAGATCGCCTCGTGGGAGATTTCCGGTTCGGACGCCGTACGCTTCAGTTCCAAGGTAAGCGTTGGGGCGAGCTTCTGGGTGCTTTTGCCGGTTGCCCGTTTCTTGCGGACCGTTGCCTTCGGATTCTCCGTGACAGATGCTTTGGAAGAAGTTGGCTTCTTAGAAGTAGTCTGTGAAGGGGACTTGGAAATTGTGGATGGAGACTTCTTTGTGGCCATATGTGTTACTCCTTGTAATTACAGAGTATGCCGAAATAAGGAGGCGTCGACAGATTTTTTATGCCATTTTCGTAGTCTCGGGATATACCCTATCATTATGAAGGAATTTTTAATCCGCTGGCTGATCACGACTCTCGCCGTCATGGGTGCTTCTCATCTCATTCCAGGGATCTCCTACAGCTCCACGGAAACTCTTATTGGGGCAGCGTTACTTCTGGGGATTATCAACGCCTTGGTCCGCCCGGTACTTCTTCTACTGAGCCTCCCCTTTATCATCGTTACCATGGGATTCTTCATCCTGGTAATTAATGCGCTCCTGCTGCTCTTTGTCTCGGCCGTGGTTCCTGGATTCCACGTTGAGGGCTTCTGGAGCGCTCTTTTTGCAGGAATTATCATTGGGCTTATCAGTTGGATCCTGAGCAGTTTTTTCCGGGCAAGCGATGGGCGCGTCTATCCCGTCACCCACCATCAGCAGATGAAGCAGGTTCAGGGACGAGTTGTCTCGGAGGATTGAGGGGATGTGGAAGCGTTAAAAAGTTGAAGGGTTAAAAGGGTGCCGATCATTAACTGTCTCTTCTTATGGATCCTTTTAATTTTTCAACCGTTTAACTTCTTTAACTGTATCCATGCAGATCCCGTTTTTCGATCATACACCCGCTGCGCCGAAGATTTGCGGCATTACCTCGTATGAGGATGCCCTCCGGACAATCAAGTCAGGGGCCGGAGCCTTGGGATTCAATTTCTATCCACCCTCTCCTCGCTCCATTCCCGAGGAGGCTGATCTATCTTGGATCGCAAAGCTCAAGAAAGACTATCCCGATATTGCTCTTGTGGCGGTGGTTGTGAATCCCGACGAGAGCTTACTAACGCGCCTCCGCGAGGCCGCCTGTTTCGATGCGATCCAGTTCCATGGGGATGAGACTCCGGAATTTTGTGCCACGGAGGGAGCGAGGTTTAATCGTTGGATCAAGGCCCTGCGCGTTCGAGCCGAGGCCGACTTGAGCAGGGTGACCGATTATATGACGCCCTTCCTGCTACTTGATGCGGCTGTGCCCGGGGCCTACGGAGGGAGCGGTCACACGATCGATTGGAATCTTGCATCCGGCTTTGTGGCGAGCCATACGGAAAGGAGGGTAATTCTTGCCGGAGGTCTCAATCCCGGGAATGTGGCCGAAGCCGTGGCGACCGTTCGACCTCATGCCGTCGATGTCGCAAGCGGCGTCGAATCGACTCCGGGCGAGAAAGATTCGGTGCTGGTTCGGGAGTTAATAGCCGCGGCGATGGCGGTCTAAAAAAGGCAAATGAACTAATCTGGAACTCAAAAACTCATGAACATGAGGAGTCTCGGATTGGCAGAGGATTTACAGGTCCGTGGATCGGATAATTCGGATGGGGTTTTTATAAAAATCTTGATTCGAAATCTTCTTTTCCTGATTTCCTGAGTTCCAGATTCAAAAATTCTGTGCATCATCTTCCGATGAGCAATACCTACCGCATCGCAGTATTGGCCGGAGACGGCATTGGTCCCGAAGTCATGGCAGAGGCTGCCAAGGTTCTACGTGTTGTCGAAAAGAAGTTCGGATTCACTCTTCTGGAAACCGCGATGCCTGTGGGGGGTGCTGGAATCGACCAATTAGGAAAAGCTCTTCCCGCCGAGACACTCAAGGTCTGTGAGGAGAGCGATGCGATCCTCTTTGGATCGGTCGGGGGACCCAAGTGGGAAAACCTCCCCCCCAATGAGCAGCCCGAGCGCGGCGCCCTACTGCCACTGAGGAAGCATTTTGGTCTTTTTGCAAATCTCCGTCCCTGCATCTGCCTTCCGGAGTTGGCCCATGCCTCGCCGCTGCGCCCCGAGTCCGTGGCTGGGGGAGTCGATGTCCTCTGTGTGCGCGAGCTGACTGGCGGACTCTATTTCGGCGAGCCGAAGTATCTCAAAGATACTGGTGAAAATGCGGCCGATCCCATTGCGGTAGATACGATGGTCTACAAGAAGAGCGAGATCGAGCGGATCGCTAGGGTCGCCTTTGAAGCCGCACGTGGCCGTGGTAAGAAACTGACTTCCATCGACAAGGCCAATGTCCTTCAGAACGGTATCCTCTGGCGCCGCACGTTGAACGAGATCGCCAACGAGTATCCTGATGTGACCCTCTCCCACCTCTATGTCGATAACGCAGCGATGCAGCTCATCAAGAACCCCAAGCAGTTCGACGTGGTCCTGGCCGAGAACCTCTTCGGCGACATCCTGAGTGACGAGATGGCGATGATCGCGGGATCGCTTGGCATGCTCCCCAGCGCCAGTCTTGGTCAGTCCAAGGGCGAGTCCCGCCGTTTCGGCATGTATGAGCCGAGCGGTGGCACCGCGCCCGATATTGCCGGCAAGGGCATCGCCAATCCGATCGCCCAGATTCTGAGTGTCTCCATGCTGCTTCGCCACTCGCTTAACGAGGCGACTGCAGCGGATGCGATTGATGCTGCTGTTCGCAAGGTGATCGCTTCGGGTCTCCGCACAGGCGACATCTACTCCGAGGGAACAACTAGAGTTGGCACGGCTGAGATGGGCGATGCCATCGCGAAGGCGATTTGAAGGAGATCTGAGAGAGGATGGCTTTAGTCGGCCGGAAACTTCTTGCCAAAGAGACCGCATGGAAGGCAGTTTCCTTCATGGCAGCGACACGCAATCCTGACGAGATTTTCTACCGGGGGGCTGACTCCTTTTTTAACGCCCATGCAGATATCGGGCTTACTTTCGATGACGTCACGCTGGCGACCCTTTATTCGGATATTCTGCCGAGCCAGACACAGCTCGATTCCCGGCTTACCGAGGCACTGCATCTGAATATTCCTGTCGTCTCAGCCGACATGGACACAGTCACAGAATCTCGCCTCGCAATCGCCATGGCGCTGAACGGCGGTCTCGGACTCATTCATTACAATATGCCC